>JANPAP010000303.1:0-5358 GCA_031429975.1 Chitinophagaceae bacterium | reverse complement strand
TTTTTTCAGCTTCGGCGTTTGCTCAAACAGCAAAAACTTTTACATCCTCCGAAATATTACAGCAAATAAAAAAGTTGGATGTGCTTGGGTCGGTATTGTATTTGGCGGCTCATCCCGATGATGAAAACACCCGTTTGCTGGCCTACCTGGCCAACGAAAAATTATACCGAACCGGTTACCTGAGTTTAACCCGTGGCGATGGTGGACAGAATTTAATTGGTGATGAACAAGGCATTGATTTGGGCCTTATCCGTACGCAGGAATTATTGGCTGCAAGAAGAATTGATGGCGCCGAACAATTTTTTTCGAGGGCATTTGATTTTGGCTTTAGTAAAAGTTCGGATGAAGCGCTCAATACCTGGGGCCACGATAAAATTTTAAGCGATGCCGTTTGGGTAATTCGTAAGTTTAAACCCGATGTAATTATTGCCCGTTTTCCTGAAGACAGCCGTGCCGGCCACGGCCATCATGCAGCTTCCGGAATTATTGCCCGTGAAGCATTTGTTGCAGCTGCCGATCCCAATAAATTTCCAGAACAATTAACGCAAGGCGTTACGGTATGGCAGGCAAAAAGAATGCTGTGGAATACTTTTAATTTTGGAGGCAACAGTACACAACGGGAAGATCAATTTAAAATGGATGTTGGAATGTTTAACCCTTTGTTGGGAAAAAGTTATGGTGAGATGGCCGCTCAAAGCCGCAGCCAGCACAGGAGCCAGGGTTTTGGTGTGCCGGCACAACGAGGTGCCGTTATTGAATATTTCGAAACCATAAAGGGTAATAAACCAACAACTGCATTATTGGATGAGGTTGATGTAAGCTGGGGCAGGGCAGGCGAAAAAACTACAGAAATTTCGGGATTGATTAAAAAAATAATTGAAAAATTTGATGCTGCAAACCCTGCTGCATCCTTACCGGATTTGCTGAATTTGAATACAAAATTTGCAGCCGTATCCAATAGTTTTTGGAAACAACAAAAGCAACAGGATCTTGCAGCTATCATACAAAATTGCAGCGGTTTATTTTTAGAAGCTACTGCTTCCAGTGAATATGCAGTGCAAGGCGATAGTATGAAAATTACGATTACCGCTAATAACAGATTGGGATATAAAATTGATGATGTCATCTTTCATTTCAGGGGTGCAGACATTGCAATGGGCGCATTAAATGCCAACAGTAATTCGGTGAAATTGTTGTCGGTAAAAATTGCGGAGGACGAAAAATTGAGTCAGCCTTATTGGCTGGAAAGCCCTATGGATAAAGGAAGTTTTAATGTTAGTAACCAACAATTGATTGGCAAAGCAGAAAATGAACCCATGATGACTGTGTTTACTGTTAGCATTGAGGGGCAACTATTTTCTTTTGACAAACCAATCCGTTATAAATTTACCGATCCGGTTAAAGGCGAATTATACCAACCGGTTGCAGTGGTTCCGCAATTCACCATGAACCTTCATCCATCATTAACAATGGTTAAACCCGGGCCTTCCAGAAATTTGATAACAAAAAAAATTCACTTGTTTACCGATGGAAAAAATATCGACCCCGATAATGAGTATTATAATGATTTATCAAAATTAAATTCGGGAGAATATTTTACAACAACTACTGCATTTGATATTGCAGCACCCAAAGGCCGTACTGCATTTGTAAATGAACTGGACGAGTTTTTGGTAAAAGATAAACAGGGCAAAGTGTATTCGGATATTCATGAAATTAAATACGATCATATTCCTACGGTGCGGTATTTTATTCCTGCAAAACAAAAAATTTTGAAAGTTGATGTAGCGGTTGCCGGTAATAAAGCCGGTTATATAAATGGTGCAGGCGATAAAATTCCCGAGGCATTGGAAGGCTTGGGTTATAAGGTTACCGCATTAAAAGAAGCGGATATTACTGCCGAAAATTTAAAACAATTTGATGTGCTGATAACCGGTATCAGGGCCTTTAATACCAATGCCTGGATGGGAAATGTACACGATGTTTTAATGCAGTATGTGGCTGATGGTGGAGTGATGCTGACGCAATTCAATACCAATAATTTTATCAGTAATATTAAGAGCAAGATTGGTCCTTATGAATTTAATATTGGCCGCAACAGGGTAACCAATGAAAATGCAACCGTTAATTTTTTGCTGCCAAATCATCCAGCATTAAATTATCCCAATAAGATTACAGCAAATGATTTTGATGGCTGGATTCAGGAAAGAAGTGTGTATCATGCAGAAAAAATTGATGACGGTTATCAACGCATTCTCAGTATGAAAGATGATGGTGAAGAGGAGCAGGATGGGAGTTTGATAATTGCTGATTATGGAAAGGGTAAATTTGTTTATACAGGGTTGGTATTTTTTAGAGAGTTGCCTGCCGGTGTTCCGGGTGCTTACCGTTTATTTGCAAATTTACTGGCAGCACCCATTAGAAAAGGAACACCCGTTAAGTCGAATACAATGAAGGCTTCTTCTAAAGTAAATAGCATTATTGAATCAAAGAAAAATGGATCAAGAAAAAAATAAAACAAACATGGATGCTCCAAAAAATGATAAAGCATACTGGAAAAAATGGTATGTTGCTGTAATTGTTTTTTTGTTGGTTCAGGTAGTATTGTATTACCTTATCACAATACATTTTAAATAATTTATTTTGTGAATGATGCAATTGTTTAAAAATAATTTTCCCTCAAAAGCCTTATCAGGCAAGGCTGCATGAGTACGATCGATTGGTTTATATTAGCCATTACCCTTAGCGGTATCATCTTTTACGGCGTTTATAAAAGCAGCCACACAAAAAATCTGGATGGCTATTTTTTAAGCAATACCAGTTTGCCCTGGTACATGGTGTTATTAAGCATTATGGGAACGCAGGCAAGTGCCATAACTTTTTTAAGTGCACCCGGACAAGCCTATACCGATGGAATGCGTTTTGTTCAATATTATTTCGGACTGCCACTTGCAATGGTAGTGATCTGCATTTTTTTTGTACCCGTTTTTAAAAAATTAAAAGTTTACACTGCTTACGAATTTTTAGAAAACCGGTTTGATGTAAAAACACGAACCCTTACTTCGGCGCTGTTTTTAATTTCAAGAGGCTTGTCAACGGGTATCAGTATTTATGCGCCTTCTATTATTTTAAGTTCATTGTTGGGTTGGAATATTTATTATACCAACCTGATTATGGGAGGCCTGCTGATAATTTATACCATGAGTGGTGGCGCAAAAGCAGTAGCGTATACACAAAAATTACAGCTCATCATTATTATTACCGGAATGTTTTTGGCTGGTTATATGGTGGTGAAATTATTGCCCGTTGGAATGGGATTTACCGAAGCGTTGCAATCGGCCGGCGGTTATGGTAAAATGAATATTATTACTGATGGTATGCAAGGCAATCATTTTGACTGGAAGGATAAATACAATATCTGGAGTGGTGTGATTGGCGGATTTTTTTTGGCGCTCAGTTATTTTGGAACCGATCAAAGCCAGGTGGGGCGCTACCTTACAGCAAAATCAGACAGGGAAAGTAAGATTGGTTTGTTGATGAATGGCTTTATAAAAGTACCCATGCAGTTTTTAATTTTGTTGGTGGGAGTGTTGGTGTTTTCATTTTATCAATATCATAAAGCACCTGTTTATTTTGATGAATCGAAAGTAGTGATTGCAAAAAATACGGTTTATAAAGAGTCCTTAATTAAAATAGAACAGCAGTACGATGCAGCTATTGCCGGTAAGGATTATCCGCAGTTAACACAACTTCGAAATGAATATAAAACGGTTTTAAAAAAAGCAATCCCCGGCGATGATGCCAACGATACCAATTTTATTTTTCTGCGTTTTGTAATTGACAACCTGCCAAAAGGATTGGTGGGTTTATTGATTGCAGTTATTTTTTTAGCAGCCTGGGGAAGCATTGCAGCGGCATTAAATGCGTTGGCATCCTGTACGGTGGTTGACTTTCATAAAAAATTTATCAATAAAAACTGCGATGAACAAAAAGACTATCGCATATCAAAATGGTACACACTTTTTTGGGGTCTGTTTTCCATAGTGGTAGCCATGTTTGCACACAATATCGGTAACAGTTTAATTGAGGCAGTTAATATTTTGGGCTCATTATTTTATGGTGTAATACTGGGTATTTTTCTGGTAGCATTCTGGATTAAAAGAGTAAAAGGGAATGCTGTTTTTATTGCAAGTTTGCTGAGTGAGGTTTTGATAATAATAATTTTTCAACTAAATATTGTTTCATTTTTATGGCTGAATGTTATTGGTGCATTGCTGGTAATATTATTAAGCCTGTTGATTGAATCACTTGGGTTGTTAAAAAATATTAAATTTAAATCAGCATAAAATAAATTGTGCTTTCATATTATTTAAGCTAAATTTAATTTGAAAGTTTTTCTTTTATCGAAACTGAATTTAATTACTAACCATTTAAATCCTCATCATGAAACACAATTTATTTATCCGATTATTTATTTTGAGTTTATTGCTTTTATCAACAGGATTGTTGCAGGCCCAAACTGCCGAAACAAAACAACCGGCAGTAGAAAACAATATTGTAAAAATAAATTTGTCGGCGTTGGTTTTTAAAAATATTTCGGTGCAGTATGAAAGAAAAATCAGTAGAAAATCAACCCTGTCTTTGAATGTAAAATATATGCCCAAGGGAACCATCCCTTTTAAATCTTCGGTTGAATCGGCAATTGATGATGCTTCGGTAAGAGTAGATTTATTAAAAATTGGGAGCAGTGGTTTTACCGCAGAATACCGATACTATTTAAGTAAAAAAGGAGCTTTCAGAGGTTTCTATTTAGGCCCGTTTGTAAGTTTTAATAATTATAAAACTGACCTGCCACTTAATTATTTGAATAATACCAAAACAGGTGTTTTTGTGGGTTCTGTTTCAAGTTTTACGGGTGGCTTGCAATTAGGAGTACAATGGAAATTAGGTAAAAGTATTTACCTGGATTGGTGGATTCTCGGTCCTAATTACGGCTCTGGAAAAGGGGATCTAATTTTAATAACTCCATTAAATACAATTGATCAATTAAGTTTGAGAAATGAATTGGAAACATTGAAAAATGATTTGCCGTTGAAGGTTATAAAATCGTATACTGTAGATGCTAATGGGGCTTCCATCAGGGCTGAAGGGCCATGGGCTGGTTTAAGAGGAATGGGAATTAATATTGGATTCAGGTTTTAAAAAATCCGGTAAAAATATTTGCAAATAAAATCACCAGCAAACTTTGCAGCATCATACACCCATCAATAATGTATTGATAATAAAATCTATTTTTTTCTGATTTGCGTAGTCTATTTTATCATTTGCTTTTATACCACAATCAAGCGCAATAATTAA
>JANPAP010000302.1:0-1766 GCA_031429975.1 Chitinophagaceae bacterium | reverse complement strand
TGGAATATTTACGAAACCGTACCTCCAATTTTACAAACCATCGGTAAAATAAAAAATCCTTGGCCAAATGTTGATGCACATAGTGGCGCCTTACTGGTGCATTACGGCATGGTAGAATATGAATTTTACACCGTACTTTTTGGTGTTTCCAGAGCATTGGGCGTTTTAGCAAACCTTTGCTGGGACAGGGCTTTAAACTTTCCACTGGAACGTCCAAAATCCGTATCAACCCGTTTGGTTAAATTATGGTTAGAGGGTAAGGAAGAAATATGGGGCGATTAATTATCAATTAAAATAAATCTATTAACCCCGATCTTTCGGGGTTTTTTATTACTTTGCCTTTCTAAAAATTATATAGTGAATAATAAGAAAATTTTAGTTTTTGCTACACTTCTATTTAGCTTGGCAACCAATGCTCAGGTAAAAAACCAGCCGGTACTTTCAAAAGCCAATAACCATCTGAAAGTATTTAATCTTGCCATTGCAAGTGGCGATGCCGGTTCGGCTTGTACCGCACTCAATTATTATCTTGTTGAACAAGGAACCAATAATGTATATGCCGATACCTTAGCCATGCTGTACATGCAACAGGGTTTATTTGGGCAATGTTATTACTGGGCCAATAAACGTCTGGAATCAAAACCCGATGACAATACGCTGTTGGAATTAAAAGGCATCAGCCTTGATAAATTACAACAGCCAAAAGAAGCCATTGATATTTTTGAAAAATTATTTAAGAAAACACAGAGCCCTTATCATGCTTATAAATTAATGGAATTGCAGTATGGTATTAAAAGACTTTCTGAATGTCTGGCAACTGCAATGGCTGCAGAAAAATTAGCATTTAAGCCGGAGTTTTTAATGACCTACAGTATGGGGCAACAAACCGGCAGAACCTTTTTACAAGCAGGTGTATTTAATATTCATGCATTGGCATTGTACGATCTGGATAAAAAAGCAGAAGCAAAAATCTATTTCGAAAAAGCCCTTGCATTGGATTCAACATTTGCATTGGCTAAACAAAATTTAGAAGCCATGCATTCCATTGAAACCGGTACTGGAAAAGGCATACAGCCTGATGGCCAACAACAGGCATCGCCGGCAAACAAGCCAAAATAAAAATTGATTTTGTATGGAAAGCAGATGCCTCTATATTTGCAATCCATTTGGGGAATTAGCTCAGTTGGCTAGAGCGCTTGCATGGCATGCAAGAGGTCACCGGTTCGACTCCGGTATTCTCCACAGCAGTAAACACAAGGCTTTCATTGATTTGAAAGTCTTTTTTATTTTAGGCAAGTGCAATGAAAAGTGCATTTAAAAAGTGCATAAGCTGTATTTATAAATCCCTTTTGATATTGGTTTAAATCCTTTTACCATACAATCATAAAGGCATATTGATTCAATGACAGTACTGCGTTAGTATTCACCTTACAGTTATCAAATTCAATAGCTGCTATTCAAATTAAAAGTCTAATGGATTCAATTTTAAAAGTCCCATTGTTGAATGATTAGCCCTTTGTTTGAACTTATCAAAAGTTGATGTGGATGATATCTTTTTTGATGAAGATGATATCTTGGATGATATCTTTTTAACTGATTCAATTTTATTGGATGATATCAATTATCAATTTTTAAATAAAATTAAAAATCGTCATTTTTTGTTAAAGCTGATTTGAAGGAAGCTATTAAAGCATCTTGTTCAACAGTTACATCAGCAACCCACTTTGTCCAATATTTAACTTCATTTTTTGGTTCACTTTCAGTTA
>JANPAP010000301.1:0-1672 GCA_031429975.1 Chitinophagaceae bacterium | reverse complement strand
CTACTATTGTTCCACCCGTACCTGTAGCAACCACCAAATGCGTAACTTTTCCTTCTGTTTGTTGCCAAATTTCAGGACCTGTCTGTTCATAATGAGCATCTCTGTTTGCCAGATTATCGTATTGATTTACGTACCATGAGTTTGGAACCTCTGTAGCCAGCCTTTTCGACACAGAATAATAGGAGCGTGGATCTTCAGGCTCTACATTGGTTGGGCAAACAATTACTTCTGCACCAACTGCTTTAAGTATATCTGCTTTTTCTTTAGACTGTTTATCTGTAGTTGTAAAAATACATTTGTACCCTTTTATACAGGCAGCCAATGCAAGCCCCATTCCGGTATTACCACTGGTGCCTTCAATAATAGTTCCACCAGGTTTTATCTTGCCTTCTAATTCTGCAACTTCCAGCATCTTTAAAGCCATCCTGTCTTTAATACTATTACCCGGATTAAAATACTCTACCTTGGCCAACACCGTACAAGGGAGTTCTTTTGTAATTTTATTTAACTTAATTAATGGTGTGTTACCTATTGTTTCTAAAATATTATTTAACCACATACAATCGTTTTTTTTTGCGGCAAAGGTAATTTTTTATGCCAAAACAACTAATTACTTCCAAAATGATTTATTGGCTAAATAAATTCCAGTAAAAACAATTAAAATTTTAAAACTATTAATGGCATTTAATTATTTATCAACAACAGTTTTAAAAGTGGTTCTTTATCTTTGCTCCCTACAAAAAAATTGGCATAGCATGGCATTGATAAAAAGTATATCAGGAATCAGGGGAACAATCGGCGGTAAAACAGGTGATAATTTAACGCCAGTGGATATTGTGAAATTTACAGCAGCCTATGGCACTTTAATAATGAACGATCCGGCAACAAAAGCTATTACCGGTTCTAAAAAAATTGTTGTAGGCAGAGATGGCCGTATTAGTGGTGCCATGGTAAAAAATTTAGTGATCAGTACTTTAAATGCTTTGGGATTTGATGTGATTGATTTGGATTACAGCACTACACCCACTGTTGAAATGGCGGTGGTATTTGAAAACGCAGTGGGAGGTATTATACTAACAGCCAGCCATAACCCAAAAGAGTGGAATGCTTTAAAATTATTAAACAGCAAGGGCGAATTTATAAATGCAGCAGAAGGAATGCAGGTGCTGGAATTAGCCACATCCGAAGATTTTAATTTTGTTGCAGTTGATAAACTGGGCAGTATTACCAAGGATGAAAATGGACTTCAAAAACATATTGAAGCTATCCTCAATTATGAACTGGTTGATGTTGATGTGATAAAAAAAGCAAAATTTAAAATTGTTGTAGATGCTGTTAACAGTACCGGTGCCATTGCAGTTCCTGAATTATTGAAAGCACTTGGTTTAAAAGATTTTATTGTTATTAACGAAGAAGTAAACGGAAAATTTGCTCACAATCCCGAACCCTTACCAGAACATTTAACGCAACTTAGCAGCGAAGTAATTAAGCACAAAGCCGATTTGGGAATTGCCGTAGATCCGGATGTAGACCGGCTTTGCTTTGTTTGTGAAGATGGCAGTTTATTTGGTGAAGAATATACATTAGTAGCAGTAGCTGATTATATTTTACAAAACAGGAAGGGCAATACGGTAAGCAATATGTCATCTACCCGCGCATTAAAAGATGTTAC
>JANPAP010000300.1:0-2358 GCA_031429975.1 Chitinophagaceae bacterium | reverse complement strand
CTTGCCAAACTTGAAAAAGAGGTGAGTAGTAATAACAGGCATACTGAAAAAAACAGTAAGGACATTGAAAATATTTTTATGGTGCTGAAAGAATTGTTAGAAAAAGAAACCAAGCCAGCTCCAAGAAATAAAATAGGTTTTAAAAATTACGATTAGTAACTCCCGACAGAACATTATATAAAAAACTAAGCTATCATTTTCCCATCATTACTAATATCTCAAAGCAGCAAGATTCATTCAATTCATTACTTTTGTTTTTCATTTAAAAAAGGTAATGATTCATGTCGTTAAAAATTTATAATTCCTATACTCGTCAAAAAGAAGATTTTCAATCCATCACTCCCGGCCATGTGGGCATGTATGTTTGCGGCCCCACCGTTAGCGGCGAAAGTCATTTGGGTCACACCAGACCATATATTACGTTTGATATTGTGAACCGTTTTTTAACGCATAAAGGCAATAAGGTTCGGTATGTACGTAACATAACCGATGCCGGGCATTTTGAAGAGGAGGGCCGTGAGGCAGAAGACAAAGTGGGCAAAAAAGCCCAACTCGAAAAATTGGAGCCCATGGAATTGGTACAAAAATATACCAACCTGTTTCATTGGGCCATGCTGCAATTTAATTGTGTGGAGCCCAGTATTGAGCCCACCGCCACCGGGCATATTGTGGAGCAGATCAACATGATTGAAACCATTATTGCCGCAGGATATGCCTACGAAGTAAATGGCTCGGTTTATTTTGATGTAAAAAAATATGCCGCCACCCATGATTACGGAAAGCTGAGTGGACGGGTGATTGAAGATTTATTAGAAACAACCCGGGAGCTGGAAGGGCAGGAAGAAAAAAGAGACCGTGCCGATTTTGCATTGTGGAAATCGGCAGCACCCGAACACATCATGCGCTGGAAAAGCCCATGGGGCGAAGGTTTTCCGGGATGGCATATTGAGTGCTCGGCAATGGCCACCAAATATTTGGGAGCCGAATTTGATATTCATGGTGGCGGAATGGATCTGTTGTTTCCACATCACGAAAGCGAAATTGCACAGAGCACTATCTGCAATCACAGCAAGCCTGCAAATTATTGGATGCACAATAATATGATTACCATCAACGGAAAAAAGATGGGCAAGAGTTATAACAATGTTATCAAACTCACCGAAATGTTTACGGGAAATCATCCCTTATTAACGCAGGCATTTCACCCCATGGTGGTTCGGTTTTTTATTCTACAAAGCCATTACCGCAGTCCGTTAGATTTTAGCAGCGAATCGTTGGTGGCCAGCGAAAAAGCATTAAAGCGTTTGTGGGAAGCTTATGAAATTTTGAAAAAATTTCCTGCAACAAATAATACAACCGCAGGCGATGCAGAGTTAGAAGAAAAAGTAGTAAGGATGGTAAATGAATTTGAAATTTTTATGGATGATGATTTCAGCACCGCAAAAGTGTTGGCCAATATGTTTGAGCTGACACCAATAATAAACTCCATAAAAGACGGGCATATTCCAATAACAGATTTGAGTACAGCAACTATCAAAGAATTGCAAAAACAATTTGCCGTTTATCTGGAAGAAATTATGGGATTAAAAAGCACCAGTGCCAGTAACAATAATTCGCTGCAAGGCGTCATGGAATTACTGATTGATATTCGTAAGGAATCAAAAACAAAAAAGGATTATGCCACATCCGATAAAATACGCAATCAACTCAGCACTCTGGGCATTGAAATAAAAGACGAAAAAGATGGCGGCATGAGTTGGGGAATGATTTAAAATAATTAAATAATTTATACAACGGGAAGCTTAAAATGGCTTCCCGTTTTTATTTTCCGTCCTCAAAAAATCAGCAGCATTAAACTTCATCACACAAAAAAAGTCTTATCTTTTCAATTACCAATTACTAAATAAAAGGTTATGGATAGAAGAACATTTTTAACTGCCCAACCAAAAAAAATAAAGCTTCAACCAACTGTTGAGGCTTTTAAAATATCAAGGGTGCAAAGCGGTATACAACCTTATACCAGCCAATGGACTTCAACCGAGGCCATTCATTTGGCAAGAAGAACCATGTTTGGCGCAAAAAAATCGGATGTAGATTATTTTGTTTCAATAGGCATGGACCAGGCCGTTGATAGTTTATTAAATGTGCCCTCAACCCAACCGGCACCTCCGGTAAAAACCTATACTAATTCAACAACTCCAGGCGTTTTGGATGCAGCCATTCCGCAAAATTGTACTTGGGTAAATATCAATACCAACGTTGGCGGAATTGATAACAGGAGAAGAACCAGTTTTAAAAGTTGGTGGATGGGGCTGATGTTAAATCAAGACCGGAACATCCAAGAAAAAATGCTGTTGA
>JANPAP010000299.1:0-2985 GCA_031429975.1 Chitinophagaceae bacterium | reverse complement strand
GTTACTAGAAACGGTATTGCATTACCCCAATCAGCTTTAATGCTACCTGGAAAATATTATGAATTTAATACTACTAGTGGAACTGGACCCAATGGTGCCATTTATGTTGAATCTGATAAGCCGGTAATGATGGCGCAATATATGGTTTCATCTGGTGGTACCAGTTGTCCGGGTGTTACCGCTCCAGGTGTGGGAGATCCTGAATTGATTTATATCAGCCCCTTAGAGCAAGGGATAAAAAATGCCGTATTTTATAATACAGATCAGGAAGCCATTACAAGAAACTATGTTCAAGTAGTGGTGCCAACTGCAGGATTAGCAAGTACAACTATTGATGGGAGCAATGTATTTTCAGATGTTTTTGCCCATCCATATCTTACGGGTTATACTTGTATTAGACAAAATCTGAGTGCTACAGCAGGACAGCATACATTGATAAGTGACTCTGCATTTACAGCAATAACTTATGGTTTGGGAAGTGTTGAAAGTTATGGTTACAATGCTGGTACCTTGGTTAAAAACCTGAGCGGTTTACCATCTTTTTCAAACACTTTAAGCACAACAGGTAACAGTTCCTATACTTGTGCAAAAGCACCTTTTAAATTGTCGGTATTAATACCATTAAAACCAACTTCAATTTTATGGAAAGTAAGTCAGGTGCCGGGTTTAAATCCAAACACAGATACTTTACAAATAAACCCTGTTGCTATTGATTCGTCATTTATCAATAACAGGTGGTTTTATAAATACACATTGGATTTTGATTACAAATTTACCACAGCAGGTGTATTTAATATTCCAATAAGTGTATCACATCCATCTATTGAAGGATGTAATAATACACAGGAATCCAGTTTAAAAATTACTGTATTACCTGCGCCTACAGCAGATTTTACAGGAACTTTATCTGCTTGTTTAGGAGCGCCTATAACTTTAAATGGTTCTGGAACAACCAGCAATGGGGTACCCATTAATTCCTATAGTTGGTCGTTTGGTGATGCAACGACTGCCAGTGGTCAAAATGCCACTAAAACTTATACAGTACCGGGAACTTACAATGTTAAATTAAGCATTATAGCACAGGATGGGTGTGTTGGAGATACTTCAAAAGCTGTAGTTATTAACCCTATTCCAGTTGTATCAGTTGTATTAGACTCTCAGGTAGTTTGCGGTAACGGCAGTGTTACATTCAATGTTCAAAACCCAATTGCAGGAACAATTTACAATTGGTATAACCAGTCAAATGGAGGTACCAGTTTGTTTACAGGTGCAAATTTTACAGCAACAAATATTACCGGTTTTGTAACCTATTATGTAGAACCAACAAGTGCAAATTCATGTATAGGATTACGCAAAAGAGTTATCGCAAATGTTTTACCGGATCTGGCTATACCAATTGTTGTAGTAGATTCTGTAGGTGTTGACAGGGTAACATTTAAATGGAATGCAGTGCCAAATGCCGTTTCTTATCAAGTTGCAATAAATGGCAGCACTAACTGGATAACGCCATCATCGGGATCAGCAGGCCTTTCTCATATTGTTACCGGTTTATTGCCATTAACCAATGTTTCTCTAAAAGTAAGAGCTCAAGGTTTGGTTAGTTGTCAGGAATCTATTTCAACACCAGCACTTGCTAAAACGCTTACCGATCAAATATATATTCCAAATGCATTTACTCCAAATGGGGATGCAGTAAATGATGTATTGTTGGTGTATGGTTATGCTATTCAAAGCATGCGTTTTTCAGTTTATAACCAATGGGGTGAAAAAATATTTGAATCAACTAATCAATCTGTTGGTTGGAATGGAACACATAATGGCAAATTACAGCCAAGTGGTGTTTATATGTATGTATGCCAAGTTACTTTAAGAGATGGTACAACCCTGCTTAAAAAGGGCTCAATAAATTTGGTGAGGTAAGAAATAAAAAAAATAAATGAAAAAACAATTATTGTACAATAGTTGGTTGATTGTTTTGCTTGTCAGTTTTTGCCAGGTAAAAGCGCAAAACCTCTCTAACCGGGGTGTAGATTTTTGGGTAGGCTACGGCCACCATCAATTTATGGAATCTGGTGGTAGCAATAGTCAGGAAATGGTTTTGTATTTAAGTGCCGAACAAGCAGCAAATGTTACCGTAACAATTGATGGAACTACTTGGATTAGAAATTATGCAGTACCGGCAAATTCTGTAATTGCAAGTGAGTATATTCCTAAAGCCGGCTCTATTGATGCAAGATTGATTTCATTACCCTGTACGTTTGTTCCTCCCGGAACAGCCTGCGGTGGTGAAGGCTTATTTAGTTATAAGGGAATTCATATCACCAGTGATGTACCCATTGTAGCTTATGCTCATATTTTTGGAAGTGCTTCTTCTGGTGCATCCATGTTAATGCCTGTTGAATCCTGGGGTAATACCTATATAACCTTAAACAGTAAGCAATCGTATGCTGCAAACTGCTTTTCATGGGCATATGTTATTGCTCAAAAAGACAATACGGTTGTAGAGATAACACCTACCGCATTAACCCGTTCTGGTAAACCTGCCAATGTTACTTTTTCAGTAACCTTAAACAGAGGGCAGATTTATCAATTAATGGCGGGACCTGAATCAGGTTCTGATAAACCAGATTTATCGGGTACAAAATTTAAATCAGTTTCTAATGTTGCTGGAGAATGTACACCAATTGCAGTATTTGCCGGAAGCAGTCGAACCTCCAATCCGGGCGCTTGTGGAAGTGGTGGTGGCGATAACGATAATCAACAATGTTTTCCAACGCAAGCATGGGGCAAACGATATTTAACTGCACCAACATCCAATTCAGTTACTGCTTCTTCTCCAATGGTTAATATTTATAAAATTGCCAGGAAAGATCCTACTACAATTGTAAAAAGAAATGGGGTAGCAATTCCATTGGGTAATTTTGTAAATAACGTTTATACATTTGAAACAAATACTGCTGATTATATTATAGCGGATAAACCGAT
>JANPAP010000298.1:0-6029 GCA_031429975.1 Chitinophagaceae bacterium | reverse complement strand
GAAAATCCAATCTTATTGGCAATCCTTCCTCTCAATGTTATGCCCCTGCTGTTTAAAAATAAGCTTTCAGTATTTCCCGATTCTTTACTTACAGAAATTTGCAATACCGGATTTATTGCCAAAAAGAAATCCTTAATATTTACCTCATAAAGATTGGGCTGGGTTTTATAAAAAGCATTTAAAATTGGTTTACGGCTTTTAAAACTTCCTGTTGAACCGCTTACCCACTCACTGTTATTCATTAAAAAGCGTTGCAAATTGTATTGATCTGTTTTTGTAAGCGAAGCCGGATTTAATTTATTGATACTATCAATGGCTTCTACTTCTTTCACAAAAACCCTTCTGCTAAACGGTTTGATGTTAGAATAATTAAGATTGGCATTGGTTTGTGCTTTTATTTCCAACCTTTCCAGCAACTGGAAAGCTTTATCGCCCTGCTGCAAATAAGTGGTTTGCGCTGTTGCAAAAACCGGGCAAATAAAAAACAATAATTTAGTTAACCTTTTAATAATTTGCATCGAATTATAATTAATTTTTTCAAGTTCAAGATATGCAAAAATACCTCTTTAAAAACATTCAACTGGTTAATGAAGGTAAAATTATAGCAACCGATGTTTTAATAATTGGAGAACGAATTGAAAAGATTGCCACGGATATTTCTGTTGATTTTGCTGTTACTGAAATTGAAGGAGCAGGGAAGTATTTATTGCCGGGAATAATCGATAATCATGTACATTTTAGAGAGCCGGGACTTTTATACAAGGGCAGTATCTACAGCGAATCGAAAGCTGCAATAGCCGGTGGTGTTACGTCTTTCATGGAAATGCCCAATACCATCCCGCCCGTTTTTACCCAGGAATTATTAGAAGAAAAATTTTCCATCGCATCAAAAACATCGCTGGCCAATTATTCATTTTACATGGGTACCAGCAATGATAATGCGGAGGAGGCATTGAAAACAAACGATAAAAAAAAGGAGGTTTGCGGCATAAAAATTTTTATGGGCTCCAGTACAGGCAATTTATTGCTCGATAACCCGGTAACAATGGACCGCTTGTTTAGAGAAAGTGAAATGCTGATTGCCACTCATTGTGAAGATGATAAAATTATTAATGAAAATCTGCAAAAAATTAAATTACAAAACAGGGAATTAACTGCGGCCGACCATGCACTAATTAAAGACGATATCGCCTGTTTTGAATCTTCGTTGGTTGCTATACAAATGGCAAAGAAACACAACAGCCGATTGCATATTTTACACATTACTACTGAAAAAGAATTACAATTGTTAGGCAACATGATGCCGCTGAATGAAAAATTAATTACTGCCGAAGCCTGTGTGCATCACTTACATTTTACCAGCGATGATTATGCAACATTGGGTAACAAAATAAAATGCAACCCTTCTATAAAAGCCCCTCATAATAAAACGGCTTTGTGGAAAGCAGTGCTGGATAACAGGATCGATAGTATTTCAACAGACCATGCTCCTCATTTACTGGAAGAAAAAAACTTACCTTACGAGCAGGCCCATGGCGGTGTTCCCTTTGTACAACATTCGTTGAGCATGATGTTACATTATGTTTCGATTGGCCATATCAGTCTGGAAAAAGTAGTGGAAAAAATGTGCCACAACATTGCAACCATTTACCAAATTGCAGCAAGAGGTTTTATCAGAGAAGGGTATTATGCCGATTTGGTTGTAGTGGATATGAACAGGCCGGTAACCGTTAGTAAGGAAAATATTTTATACAAATGTGGCTGGAGTCCGTTGGAAGGATTTACTTTTCCTGCCACAATCGAAAAAACTTTTGTAAACGGCCAGATGGTTTATGGAAATAACAGTTGGAATGAATCTGTAAAAGGGCAACGGCTATTATTTGACCGTCAATAAAAAAACAACCACATGGAAATTGATAAAACTACCTTGGATGACCTTTCTATATTTAATCATTATGATCAATTTTCTGTTTTCAGTAAAATAAATTTTTGCAACACAGCAGGCGGCAGGCAAAAACTTTTTATCAATTTCAACAGTCAACTCAAAACAATTGACCAGGTAAAAGCTATTCAACAAACACTGCAATGCATTCTTAAAAATGAACAGCACTGGCCTACACAAATTCTTAATGGCACATTGCTGATGGTAGAAAAATTTTATGGCGCCGCTATTGATGAAATCCCTGAAAACCCTTCTGCAGCAGGAGCTTTAACTTATAAGCTTTTACATGGCCCCGATTGTTCCTTTGCAAAATATTCAACCGAACATGCATTTGATTTTATAAAAGGAATGCAGCAAATGGTACATTATTTTTTAACAGCCGATGCCCCTGAACCATTAAAGCATATCTTAAATAACGCAAAAAAAATACTTCAAAAAGATCAGTTTGAAATATTAAAGCCATTTAAAAAATCAACCGATATGACATTGGCCAAACAGCTGGCGCTGGCACATTTTATCCGGTACCGTTACAAACAAAATATATTAAACCTACTGGATAATTATTACCAGTTGGATGCCTGGTATGGGATGGCGATGGCAGTAAAAAATTACCAACTGGTTTTTCCTGAATTTACCAACGACCGGAAACCCTTGTTGAAAGTTACCGGCCTGTATCATTTATTATTACCACAACCAACGGCTTATGATATTGAATTGAACCCCGAAAAAAATTTCCTGTTTCTTACCGGAGCAAATATGGCTGGCAAAAGTACTTTTATAAAATCGATCGGTATTGCGGTATTACTGGCGCATTGCGGCATGGGGGTTCCTGCAAAAAATATGCAATTGAGTTTTTTTGATGGCTTGCTGAGTAATATCAATGTGATGGACAATTTGGTAAAGGGCGAAAGTTATTTTTACAACGAAGTGCAACGCATTAAATCCACCATTCAAAAAATATCGGATGGAAGAAACTGGTTAATACTGATTGATGAATTATTTAAAGGCACCAATGTACAGGACGCCATGAAATGCTCCAGCACAGTGATTGAAGGATTTTTAAAAATAAAAAATACCGCATTCATCCTGTCAACACATTTATACGAAATCGGCGAACCCCTAAAACATTATCCCAATATTATTTTTAATTATTTTGAAACGGCTGTTCAAAACGAACAACTCATTTTTAATTATCAGTTAAAAGAAGGCATCAGCAACGACCGGTTGGGATATTTGATTTTAAAAAATGAAGGTGTGGTGGATCAATTACAAAAACTATAACCCTTACCTGCTATACAAATACTGCCATCCATTTTGAATATTGCCCGTAAATTTGCGCCATGCTGCAACAAACGGCGGCTACTACTTAGTGCATGAAGAATTTTTTCAGAATTTTTAAATACATCCATATTCCAAAAAACAAACTGGCTTTGTATGTGCTGTATACCTTGCTGGCGGCGGCTTTTTCATTGTTTGCAGTGGGCATGTTATCGCCGTTTATGAATCTTATTTTTACTGCCGACAGTAAGGTAAATACCATTCAATCCAATTCCATCGGGCAGTTAAAATATTATTTGCAACCTATCATTGACAAAGATAAATTAACGGGTTTGGCAGTAATCTGCATCATTATTGTTTGCACTACTTTTTTAAAAAATCTTTTTTTATACCTCTCCTATTATATTTCCACACCCATCCGCAGTGCGATATTATCCGATTTCCGGATCAGGTTATATGATAAGATTTTAAAACTGCCCATCAGCTTTTTCAGCGAGCAAAAAAAAGGCGATTTAATGAGCCGGATGATTGGCGACATTGGCGAAATACAATCCTCCATCATCATGGCTTTGGAAGGATTGATCAAGGATCCGCTTACCATAATTTCGTTTTTAATTTACATGCTGTATATCAGCCCAAGGTTGTCTTTATTTTTATTGATTTTGTTACCACTAACGGCATTAATTATTGGAAAAATAAGCAAGCGATTAAAAAAACAATCCACTGCATTTTCAATAACAGCCGGTGAAAATTTATCGCATGTTGAAGAAACATTGGGCGGCATAAAAGTGATCAAGGCTTTTTCTGCAGAAAAAAGAATGATGGATAAATTCAAGGAAGGCAACGACAGATTATTTACCATCCTTAATAACATGACCATGCGTAGGGATCTGGCAAGTCCGCTTACAGAAGTGTTGGGTGTAACGGTGTTGGCCATCATCCTGTATGCCGGTGGCCGCCTGGTTTTTAGCGAAGCAAAAGTGTTGGCCAGTGGCGATTTAATTTCCTTTATCATTGCTTTTGCCATGATGATAAATCCATCAAAAAACTTATCCAGCACCATTTCAAATATTCAAAAAGGCTTGGGCGCCATTGAGCGGATTGAAGAAGTTTTAAATGCTCCGATTGTGGTGGAAGAAAATCCAAATCCAATTATTTTACAAGGCTTGAACGATTGCATCGAATTAAAAAATGTAAGCTTTAGTTACGAGGATAAAGTGATTGTAAAAAACATCAACCTTAAAATTGAAAAAGGAAAAACTGTAGCATTGGTGGGCTCTTCAGGCGCAGGAAAATCTACACTGGCAGATTTAATTCCACGCTTTCATGATGTGGCCAGCGGTGAAATTTTGATTGATGGAATCAACATAAAAAATTATTCAATTGCTTCTTTAAGAAGCCAAATGAGTTTTGTAACACAGGAACCCATTTTATTTAATGACAGCATTGCAAATAATATTGCACTCGGCAACAGCCAGGCAACCGAAGCCGAAATTACAGAGGCCGCAACCATTGCCAATGCTCATAATTTTATCATTCAAAAAGAAAAGAGTTATCAAACAAATATCGGCGACAGGGGCAATAAACTCAGTGGTGGCGAACGCCAACGGGTTACTATTGCCAGGGCAGTTTTACAAAATCCTCCCATCCTTATTTTGGATGAAGCCACTTCATCGCTGGATACCGAAAGTGAACGACTGGTGCAGGATGCCATTATTAATTTAATGCAGGATCGTACTTCGCTGGTAATTGCACATCGCCTCAGCACCATAAAAAATGCGGATGAAATTATTGTGATGCAAAATGGAGAAATCATTGAAAGAGGAACGCATGAATCGTTGGTGACATTAAATGGTTTTTATAATAAACTGGTAGAGATGCAGGAAATTAATTAGCCGAAAATCAGCACAATAATTTGAACAATAAAAATGGTCATCAATAATTATAAAGGCGGACAGCTGGCCAACCGGGTGCTTTCATTCGGGCATTTACTGGCCAGCAGTATCGAACATCAATACAAATTATACAATCCAGAGTTTGACGAATACAATCAATTTTTTGAAGGGCCTTCAAAAAACAAATTCAACAATTATCCCATCAGCATAACCTTATTCAACAATCATTTTGCCGACCGGGTTTTTAGTCGGTTGTTTAGATTGTGGGCAGACATTACGCATAAATTATTTTCACTTACACCGTTTTATAAATTGGTTCGCATTTTTAAAACCCATGATAAAAAAGGTTTGATTTTTGATTTGAACAATCCCGAATTTGTAAAAGCCGCACAAACAAAAACGGTTATTACGCAAGGATGGCTTTTCAGAGATTATGTCAACTACAATAAATACCAGGATGAAATACGACAGTTTTTTACGCCGGTTGAAAAGTATAAACTGGAAGTAAAAAAAATAATAGATGAGCTGAAAATGCAGGCTGACACAGTGATTGGCGTTCACATTCGCCGGGGCGATTATATCCGGTATGCAGGCGGCCGCTATTTTTATGAGGATGAAATTTATGCCGACAAGATGTTGCAAATACAAAAAATATTTGCGGCTAAGGGTAAACGTTGTGTATTTATTATTTGTACCAATGGCGCCATCAATACCAATAATTTTCTGCCCGAATTAAATATCTGTACTAGCAACCGTCACTTTATAACCGACCTGTATTGCCTTGCAGCCTGCGATGTAATCATTGGCCCACCAAGTACTTTCAGCATCTGGGCATCTTTTTATGGAAAAATTCCGCTTACACAAATCAACAGTAAAGAGGAGCAGATGCAACTTGGAGAATATGTGAACCTATG
>JANPAP010000297.1:0-3059 GCA_031429975.1 Chitinophagaceae bacterium | reverse complement strand
AAGCTTACCGCTGCTTATAAATTTGGATTGGGATACGATGTTTCTGATAAATTTTTTATCAGTTCCGAATTGGTTAAAGAAGAAGATTTTCCAATAAACCTGAATGCCGGTTTTCAATATCAGTTTGCCAAACAATTTTTTGCCAGAGCCGGATTGTCATCAGCAAATTCTGTTTCCTATGCCGGTGTAGGCCTTGCTTGGAGCAATTTACGGCTTGATATAACAGGAAGCTATCATCCACAACTGGGCATTAGTCCCGGCGTGTTATTGATAATGAATTTTGGAAAAAAGGACGAACATTCTGTTATAAAATAATTCACTGCTGTTAATAATGATGAGCTGCATAAAATCCATATTGATTTCTTTTTTGCTGACAACTGTATTTTCAATAAACAGTTTTGCCCAGGTACCTACTACAACTACTACCGAGTTACAGATGGAAGCAATTACTGAAAACAATGATGATAACGAAACTCAGGACGATACATTTTTGCAACTATTACAACAGTATGTAAAATCGCCGATGAATATGAATACGGCAGATGCCGGGATGCTAAAAGAATTGATGGTACTAACACCATTGCAATTACAAAACATCATTTCTTACCGTAATCTTTTTGGAAAATTTATCAGTATTTATGAATTGCAGGCTGTGCCCGGTTTAGATATTGCTACTATTGAAAAAATAAAACCTTTTATAACAGTTGCCGAAGCTGCTGATTTATTTAAATCGCTTGGTGAAAGGTTAAGAGGTGGCACCAATAATATTGTTGTAAGGGTATCGCAAGTAATGGAAAAGTCAAAGGGGTATTTGGTTGATCCGGCTACCACAACAAATTATTATCCGGGTGCACCACAACGCTATTTTTTCCGGTATAAATATCAATACAAAAATTTGCTGCAATTTGGTGTAGTGGCCGAAAAGGATGCCGGCGAAGATTTTTTTAAAGGAACTCAAAAACAGGGTTTCGATTTTTATTCGGCTCATATTTTTGCCCGTAATATTGGTATCATAAAGGCATTGGCCATTGGCGATTTTACTGTAAATATGGGGCAGGGTTTAACGCAGTGGCAAAGTCTGGCATTTAAAAAAAGTGCCGATGTTATCAATATTAAAAGACAGCTTTCTGTTTTGCGGCCCTATAATTCGGCTGGCGAAATAAATTTTCACCGTGGATTGGGCATTACCATTGCAAAAAAATATGTTGAAGCAACCGGCTTTGTTTCTTTAAAAAATATTGATGCAAATTTTGTTTCTGACACCTTGAATTTTGATGATTATATTTCCTCCATTCAAACATCGGGTTTACATCGTACAAAAAGTGAAACCGATGATAAAGGCGTGCAGCAACAGTTTGCTTATGGTGGTAATGTTGCTTTTAATAAAAATAATTTTCATCTAGGTGTTAATGTAATTCAATACCAGTTTAAGTTGCCGCTTATTAAATCGAGCGATCCTTATAATATTTATGCCCTTTCCGGAAAAAACATCGGCAACCAAAGCATCGACTATAGCTATACTTTAAAAAACCTGCACTTCTTTGGTGAGGCAGCCATGGATAATAAACAAAATAAAGCTTTTGTAAATGGGATGATTATAAGCGTAGATCCCATGGTGGATATTAGTATGCTGTATAGAAATATTTCCGAAAAATACCAGTCATTATACACCAATGCATTTACCGAAAGTACTTTTCCTAATAACGAAAAAGGGTTTTATACTGGCATCAGCATTAAGCCACATAACGATTGGAGAATTGATGCCTATGCCGATTTTTATAAATTTCCCTGGTTAAAATATCTGGTAGATGCACCAACAGTTGGTGTTGACTATCTTGTTCAACTGGATTATAAACCAAATAAACAGTTTGAAATTTATATCAGGTACCGTACCGAAACCAAATCGAAAAATTATAATCCATTTACAACAATTACAGTACCGGTGATACCTAAGCCCCGGCAAAATTTCAGGATGCAAATGAGTTATAAGCTAAGTACAGCTTTTACTTTTAGAAACAGGGTAGAATTAATCTGGTATGACAAGAAAGGTGGAGCTCCACAAAATGGCTATCTGGCTTATGCAGATTTTATTTATAAGCCCATGATGAAAAGATATTCGGCCAATATGCGATTGCAATATTTTGAAACCGATGGATACGACAGCAGGATGTATGCGTATGAAAACGATGTTTTATATAGTTTTTCAATACCTGTTTTTTATGATAAGGGATACCGCTATTATTTAAATATAAATTATGATGCAACCAAAAAACTAACCTTTTGGTTCCGCATTGCACAAACCATTTATAATAATAAAACAGTGGTGGGATCGGGGCTGGATGAGATTAAGGGCAATACACGTACAGAAGTAAAATTGCAACTGCAATATTATTTTTAACCGCCTCATTGTTATTCAAGCAGCAATATTATCTTTGCGGATGTCAATAAAATAGTAAAAAAGGAGCAATAATTCTTAACGAAATTTTTTGATTTGGAATTAATCCCTATTTTTACAAATACTAAAAAAACCAATTAATTAACACATGAGAAGATTTCTATCACTGTTTACCATGCTTATGCTCTGTGGGGTGTTGGCCTCTGCACAAACCCGGGTGGTGTCCGGAACGGTTACTGATAAAGACGGGGCAAGCGTACCATTCGCTTCTGTTAAGATAAAAGGAACTAAAGTAGGCGCCCAGGCCGATGCCCTTGGAACTTACACTATTAAAGTAAAAGACGGCGATGTGTTGGAGATTTCTGCTGCCAACTTTAAATCCATTGATGTTAAAGTGGGGAACCAGGCAGTAATTTCAACTTCATTGGAAAAAACAGGTAATTTAACCGAGGTGGTTATTACCAGTGCATTTGGTATAAAAAGAACCGCCAGAAGTACCACATCTAATGCTCAAAATGTTTCAGGTGAGCAATTAAATACGGTTCGTCAAACAAATATTAATAATGCTCTTGCCGGTAAAGTTTCAGGTATCCAGGTACGTAGCCAGTCGAGTGCTGCATTGGGTGCCGAAACCAATATCAGGGTTCGTGGTGAATCGAATGCA
>JANPAP010000296.1:0-6012 GCA_031429975.1 Chitinophagaceae bacterium | reverse complement strand
GGGATAACCGCCACTTACTGCAACAACCGTTACTGCTGTAAGTGGATTCGTAATAATTTCAATTTCGTGTATCCGTTGCTGTGAAGTAGCCATTAATAATTCTACCAAATCGTTTTCAATCCGTGGAATTACCACTTCTGTTTCGGGGTCACCCATCCTGCAATTATATTCAATTACAAAGGGTTCTTCGTTAACCTTTATCAACCCAAAAAATACAAATCCTTTGTATTCTAATTTTTCTATTTGCAATCCTTTAATGGTTGGATCGATGATATTGTTTTTTACTTTTTCAAAAAAAACAGCATCTAAAAATGGCACCGGGCTAACCGCTCCCATTCCGCCTGTGTTGGGCCCTGTATCCGCCTTTCCGATTTTTTTATAATCTTTTGCAGACGGAAGTAAAACATAATTTTTACCATCGGTTAATACAAACATACTTAACTCAATGCCATCCAAAAACTCTTCGATTACCACCGTTTTACCTGCATCACCAAATTTAGATTGCATCAGCATCAATTCAAATTCTGCCAGTGCTTCAATTTTATTATTGCAGATTACCACTCCTTTTCCTGCAGCCAAACCATCCGCTTTAATTACGATGGGCAACTTGTGATTCCGGATATAATCTATCCCCTCTTTATAATTTGATTTTGTAAATTCTTTATACTCCGCCGTTGGTATTTTGTGGCGTTTCATAAACTCCTTTGCAAATGCTTTGCTGCCTTCTAATTGTGCCGCTTCTTTCGATGGGCCAATAACCTGGATATGTGATGTGGCGGCATTGTCCTTAAAAAAATTATAAATACCATTTACCAAGGGCTCCTCTGGACCCACAAATAAAATGTCGATATTGTTATCCAAACAAAATGCCGACAGTCCTTCAAAGTCATTAATTTTTATGGGGATATTTTTTCCATGTTGTGCAGTACCGGCATTTCCGGGTGCAATAAAAAGTTGATTGCATAATTTACTTTGGCTAATTTTCCAGGCAATGGTATGCTCTCTACCTCCGCCGCCAACAATTAAAATGTTTTTCATGGTCATGGTAGTTTCTCTTAGTGTGATTTAGATTTTTTGCAATTTACTGATTAACAGATACATTAAACAAATTGATTTGCCGAATTAATTCTACTCCATTTTTAAAAATCATTTCTATTTTAATGTGCTTAAAGAAATTTCACTACTTTGGGCAATCAAAAAAAATCACTAAAAAAAACGATTGTATGACCGAACAAGTATCAGCCCCTCAAGGGCACCCAAAAGGCTTATGGGTTTTATTTGGAACAGAAATGTGGGAACGCTTTAACTTTTATGGCATGCGTACCATACTCACTTTATTTATTGTGAGTGCTCTGATGATGAGCAAAGAACAATCCTCAATAATTTATGGAGGATTTTTAGGCCTTTGTTATTTAACGCCCATGCTGGGTGGCTTTGTGTCGGACCGTTTTTTAGGAAACCGTAATTGTATCATGTTAGGGGGCCTTTTAATGGCAACCGGACAAATGTTATTGTTTGCCAGTGCAAATGTTTTTTCAACAAATCTCGAACTAGCAAGAACACTTTTATATGTTGCATTAGGCATTATTATTTTAGGCAATGGTTTTTTTAAACCCAATATTTCAAGTATGGTTGGCAGCCTTTATCCAAAAGGTGAAAAAAACAAACTGGATACCGCTTTCACCATTTTTTATATGGGTATTAATATCGGTGCATTTTTAGGACAGTTTATTTGCCCAATGATTGGCGATGTGGTAGATAAAGCTGGTAACCGTGATATTTTTGCATTTAAGTGGGGGTTTCTTGCAGCATCAATTGCTATGTTGATTGGTACAACCACTTTTTATTTACTGAAAGATAAATATGTAAGAACGCCTGATGGCCGACCAATTGGTGGATTACCCTCTGCAAATGATGCAGGAGATTACGAAGAAGGTGAATCGCAAAAAGCACAATTTACTCCAAAGGCTTTAATGCTTGCTGTTATTGCTTTTATTGGACTTGCATTGACCTTTCATTTTGTTGTAGGACAAAATGTAATTTATTCCATCATTTACGGAAGTGGTATTACATTGGCAGGTTTAATCTTATCTGATAAATCATTAACCAAGGTTGAAACCGATCGTATTTTAGTAATCTACATCGTTTCGTTTTTTATTATTTTCTTCTGGGCGGCTTTTGAACAGGCCGGTTCATCTTTAACCTTTATTGCCGATAACCAAACCGACCGTAATTTTTTAGGATGGGATATGCCACCATCCATGGTGCAAATTTTCAACGGAATTTTTGTGGTGATGTTTGCCATTCCTTTCAGTATGTTATGGGATAAATTAAGAGCAAAAGGCAGAGAGCCCATCTCGCCCATGAAACAGGCTTTTGGTTTAGCGTTAATTGCTTTAAGTTATTTCATCATTGCCCATAATGTAAAAGACCTTGGCAACAGTGGTTTGCTGGCTATTAAATGGTTAATTTTATTGTACCTGATTCAAACATTTGGTGAGTTGTGTTTATCGCCAATTGGTTTATCGTTGGTAGGTAAATTAGCACCCAAGCGTTTTGCATCTTTACTGTTTGGTGTGTTCTTTTTATCCAACGCATCGGGTTATGCATTGGCTGGTACACTGGGTTCTATCTTACCTGCAACCGGCGAGCAGTTTAAAAAAGCAACCGAAGGCGGCATCGATTTACAGGCTGTGTTGGATCAAAAATTTTTACCCACTGCCGAACAATTAAAATTCCTGGTTGAAAATAAAATCAATCCTATCTACACAAAATTTGCAGGATTTACCATTCACAATTTGTACGAATTTTTTATGGTATTTGTAATATTGTGTGGTGTTGCTTCCATCTTATTATTCTCTTTAACTCCCATGCTAAAAAGGATGATGCATGATGTAAAATAATTTTTTATAATTCTCGATATTTTAAAAAGGCGGCCACGGGGTCGCCTTTTTATTTATCTTTCAAACTCAAATAACTGCTTCATGAGCCAAACTGCCAAACATCCAAAAGCACTGCCGTTTTTATTTTTTTCCGAAATGTGGGAGCGGTTTGGTTACTACCTGATGATCGGAATTTTTTTGCTCTACCTTAAAAATGTAGAGCATGGTTTTGCTATGACCAATTCTGAAGCATCCGATCTTTATGGCACTTTTATAGCATTGGTTTTTCTTACGCCATTTATTGGTGGCCTCTTGGCCGACCGTTATTTTGGTTACCGAAAATCCATCATTGCCGGAGGTTTGATGATGGGAGCCGGATACTGTATGATGGCCATTCACAGCCTGCCGATGCTTTACCTTTCCATGAGTCTGGTGATTTTTGGGAACGGTTTTTTTAAGCCCAATATCTCTACCCTGTTAGGTAATTTATATTCCACTCCTGAATTTGAAAAAAGAAAAGACGAGGGCTACAATATCTTTTACATGGGCATCAATATCGGTGCATTTATCTGCAATTTTTTCAGTGCCGCTATCATCATCATCTGGGGTTGGAAATATGCATTTGTAGCCGCCGGCATTGGAATGTTTTTGGGTGTGATAATTTTTATGACGGGTACCAAACATTACAGCTCGGGTGATATCAGAAAACCAATGTCGAAAGAAGACATGCCCTTTTCAAAAATTGTATTAACCATTTTACTACCCTCCATCATTGCCGGAATTTTGGGATGGATGATCCCCGGAAATATTTTTCAATCCGACAGTAATGATGCGTTCATCTTTGCCTGTATCCCGGTAATTTATTTTTACACTTCATTATATCTAAAAGCCGAAGCCAGCGAAAAAAGACCCATTGCAGCATTGCTTGCAATTTTTGCAGCAGTGGTAATGTTTTGGGCGGTGTTTAAACAAAATGGTACAGCCCTAACAATTTGGGCCGAAAGTTTTACAAACCGACAAGTTACCGGCACCACCGAAAAATTGCTGCAAAAGGTTAATCTTGCCGAAGTAAAAGCTTACAAAAAAGATTCGGTGGTTTTGTACGACAATCTTTTCCGCATTCAAAAATCTGCGGATGGGAAAATAATCAAAGAATATAATTATCCGACTTATTTTAAAAATGCAAACCCTGCAAACCTGCCTGCCGATAATACAAATGCATCACTTTGGTCAACGCCATTGAGCCAGTCGATAAACCCCGGTTGGGTAATTTTATTAACGCCGTTGGTGGTTGCATTTTTTGCGTTTTTAAGAGGCAGAAAAAAAGAACCTTCCACACCTACAAAGATTGCATTTGGCTTATTGATCTCTGCACTTTCTGTGTTGGTAATGGTTGCGGCTGTGTATGCCTCCAATAACGGCGCAGAAAAAGCAAGTGGTTTGTGGCTGGTTGGAACCTATGGCGTGGTAACTATCGGCGAGCTGTTGCTTAGTCCCATGGGCTTATCGCTGGTAAGTAAATTAAGTCCGGTACGGTTAACTTCTTTAATGATGGGTGGATGGTTTTTAGCAACCTCCATCGGCAATAAATTATCGGGTGTACTGGCAACACTTTGGGATGGATACGAACACAAGGCCAATTTCTTTTGGGTAAACTTTGTACTGCTGTTGCTGGCCACTTTCCTCATTTTTGCAATGCTGAAATGGCTGAATAAAATCATGAAAGAAAAAGGGGTAAACTAAAATTCAATTCAATCAACATGGAAAATAATCAGTTGACAAATACCGGCCAACCCAAACAATTGTACCTGCTTTTTTTTGCCGAAATGTGGGAGCGTTTTTCATTTTATGGCATGAAGGCTTTACTGATTGCATACATGGTAAGTCAGTTGCATTACGACGACCCGAAAGCCTACGCCATACTCGGTTCTTACGCAGCGTTGGTATATACTATGCCCATGTTTGGCGGCTTTATGGCCGACCGTTTTATTGGCTACCAACGGGCCGTTTTATTTGGCGGCATTTTAATGACACTGGGGCATTTTATTTTAGCCATTCCAAGCGATTGGAGTTTTTTTTATGGCATGGCCTTTATCATTTGCGGCAATGGATTTTTTAAACCAAATATCAGCAGTTTGGTAGGCACTCTTTACGGCGAAAATGATCCCAGAAGAGACAGTGGTTTTTCTATTTTTTATATGGGTATTAATATTGGTGCTTTTTTAGGACAATTTATTTGCCCTATGCTTGGCGATGTAAAAGATGCAGGCGGTGTTCGAGATATTCACGCTTTCAAATGGGGATTTTTTGCAGCCTCGATGGCTATGATTATTGGTACAATTGTGTTTTATGTACTAAAAAACAAATATGTTGTAACACCTGATGGTCAAGCAATAGGCGGTTTGCCAAAACATAATTTGTCTGCAGACTATGAAGAAGGTGAAGCACAAAAAGCGGTTTTTACAACAAAATCTATCGGAATTGCGATAGCACTTTTTGTTGGATTATATCTTGCCATAAGCTCGTTTACATCAGGTGATAATATCGTAAAAACCGTTATTTATCCAATTATTTATTCGAGCGGTATCACTTTGGCAGTTTTAATTTTATTGGACAAAACCCTTACAAAAATTGAAATTAGTAGAATATTAGTGATTTATATCATGTCGTTTTTTATAATTTTCTTTTGGGCAGCGTTTGAGCAGGCTGGTTCCTCATTAACTTTTATTGCTGACAATCAATGCGATAGAAACTTTTTGGGTTGGAATATGCCGCCATCAATGGTCCAGATTTTCAACGGTATCTTTGTGGTTGCCTTTGCAATTCCATTTAGTTTATTGTGGGACAAACTGCGCGCAGCAGGCAAAGAACCAATTTCAACCGTAAAACAATCAGCTGGATTGGCATTGATTGCGATTAGTTATTTTATTATTGCGCACAACGTCAAAGATTTAGGAAATACGGGGCTTTTGTCTGTATATTGGTTGGTGCTTTTGTTTCTAATTCAAACTTTTGGCGAGCTGTGTTTGTCGCCAATCGGGCTGTCATTAGTAGGGAAATTAGCACCAAAAAGATTTGCGTCCTTAGCGTATGGCGTATTCTTTATCTCGAACGCATCAGGCTATGCTTT
>JANPAP010000295.1:0-1793 GCA_031429975.1 Chitinophagaceae bacterium | reverse complement strand
TAGTAAAGGAAGGATAAGAGAAGCTCAAATTTTTACCAGCAACGAACAGCTGAGGCAGTTAGAAATAGAAGAGAATAAAAAAATAATAAAGCAGGAAAGGGTGCAACAATTGCAAATGTTGTTCATCGCAATATTTATTCCCGGGTTTTTTATGATTTCTTTTTTATTAAGCAGAATCAATATTCACATCAAAATTATCCGGGTGTTGGGCATTATATCCCTCTTGTTTTTGTTTGAATATCTAACCTTATTGTTGCATCCTTATGTAAAAGAAATTACGCATCATACACCAGTTTACGAGATACTCATTTTTGTTTCGCTTGCTGCAATACTTATTCCTGCCCATCACCGCATTGAACATTGGTTTATTAATAAATTAGTGAGCAGGCGTTTAAAAAAATCTGGAAGTTATTTAAAAGCAAAAATGATGCGGATAAAATTAAAACGGTGAGCCACCACTAATGGATGACTCACCGGATTAAAAAATTATTGGGCAGGGCTGGTTGCTGTGGGAGGTTTTGGTGGCCTGATAGTTGCCGTATCGGGCGGATTTTTTTCTGTTGTAGCTGCCGGTGCTACTTCAGTTGAAGCAGGAGTGGTTGTTTCTGCGTTATTACAACCAATTACAAAAACGGTGGCTATTAAGGCAGCGCTCAAAATAAATTGTTTTGTTGATTTTTTTAATCTCATAATGTTGTTTTTAGATTATAAGTATACTGCAAATATTTTATTAGTGCAATAGTTTACAGTTATTATTCTATAAAGTATTTATGAGAAATGTTATTTGCGAAAACATAAATGTTTGGTATTTAAAATAATCACCTGTGCTAACAATCGTTAGTTTTTGTTAGATTTGCAACACTTAATTAGTATGTATGAGCACGGTAAATTTTGAAAAAATATTTCTGGATAAAATAGAAAATGAAATAAAAATTGAGCCCAAAGATTGGATGCCTGATGGCTACCGCAAAACGAATATCCGTCAGATAAGTCAACATGCACACAGCGAAATTGTTGGCATGTTGCCAGAGGGAAATTGGATCAGCAGAGCACCATCTTTAAAACGCAAAGCCATTCTCATTGCAAAAGTGCAGGATGAAGCAGGCCATGGCTTATACTTGTATTCGGCCGCCGAAACCCTTGGTAGCTCAAGAGATGAAATGATTGCAGATTTGCACAGCGGTAAAGCAAAATATTCTTCCATCTTTAATTATCCTACATTAACCTGGGCCGATATGGGAGCCGTTGGCTGGCTGGTTGATGGCGCTGCAATTCTTAACCAGGTAATGTTGTGCCGAACTTCTTACGGGCCTTATGCAAGAGCCATGGTGCGTATTTGTAAAGAAGAAAGTTTTCATCAGCGCCAGGGATTTGAAAGTTTATTGGTTCTGAGTAAAGGAACTGCTGAACAAAAAGCCATGTGTCAGGATGCTATTAATCGTTGGTGGTGGCCAAGCTTGATGATGTTTGGACCAAAGGATGCAGAATCTACCAATAGCGATCAAAGCATGAAATGGAAAATAAAAAGAAAAACAAATGATGAATTGCGCCAGCAGTTTATTGATATGGCTGTTGAACAGATAAAAGTTTTGGGAATGACTTTGCCAGACGATAAACTAAAATGGAACGAAGCAAGAAAACATTACGATTTTGGTGAAATAAACTGGGATGAATTTTGGAATGTGGTTAAAGGAAATGGCCCTTGTAATAAACAACGGCTTGCAGCCAGAAATAAAGCGCATGACGAAGGAGCCTGGGTGAGAGCAGCGGCTATTGCTTATGCAGAAAAAAAA
>JANPAP010000294.1:0-3281 GCA_031429975.1 Chitinophagaceae bacterium | reverse complement strand
TCACTGCCGGTAACTCTTATGCCACGGTCGGCAGCTTTTTTACAAACCTCATCAAACGCACTGTGCACGGGGGTTATGTTAATATTGGTAAGATTGATGGAGATTTGTGCCACGCCATATTCTTCAATAAACCAACCAATGGCTTTTACCGATTTTAAAGTGCCGGGCTGATTTATTTTTTTGCCATCCACTTCAATATTGCGTCCGGCTTCTCTTACATCAAATGCAATGGCGTTGGCACGGCGGGTGCTGGTAGTATTTAGGTTTACATTATAGGCCACCAAAAAATCACGGGCACCAATTACGGTGGCACCTCTTTTTGCATCAAAAATGGCGGGGCCAAAATCGGGTTTCCATTCGGGCAAAACTATTTTTTTTGCAAAGCCTTCATACTCGCCGGCACGAATGATGGAAAGATTTTTCCGGGCAGCATCGGGCTGTGCAGCTTCGTATAAATAAACCGGCAGATTCAATTCTTCTCCTACCCTTTTGGCCAACTGCTGTGCAAAGGCGGCGGTTTGTTCCATGCTAATATTTGCAATGGGTATCAACGGACAAACATCGGTGGCACCCATCCGGGGATGTTCGCCTTTATGCTTGGTCATATCAATCAATTCACCGGCTTTTTTAATTCCTCTGAAAGCCGCTTCTATAACCAGTTCGGGCTGGCCAACGATGGTTACTACGGTTCGGTTGGTAGCTTTTCCCGGATCTACATTCAGGAGGCGGACGCCTTCTACTTTTTCAATTTCATCGGTAATTTGTTTGATGATATTTAAATCATTTCCTTCGGAGAAATTGGGAACACATTCTATGAGTTGCATGTTTTTCAATTAAGAATTATCAATTATCAATTATGAATTATCAATTATCAATTATCAATTATGAATTATCAATTATGAATTATCAATTATCAATTATGAATTATCAATTATGAATTATCAATTATGAATTTGTAAGGCAATTACTTTTCTTATTCATTTGCTTTTACAAATGCAAATATAATTTTACTATCCTTTAAAAAATATTTGATTTATGTAATTTACCTTAGAGATCATTCACAAAGAAATTCTTAATTTTTAATTTTTAATTTTTAAAAGTTAGTCGTTCACAAGATTTAAATCAGCTATCAACATGATGAGAATTATCTACCGTTATTTTTATTAATCCCATTTTTGCAGTAAATAAAAACAACCCATGATTCATCCTTACAATTACATAACCGCAAAAGAAGCCTTGTCTATTATTGAAAGCAATACCCGTGTGTTTATACATGGCAGCATGTGTACGCCAACATTTATGCTGCAGGAATTGGCGAAAGAGGCGGACAGATTAAGCAATGTGGAACTGGTTTCTATTTCGCTGAAAGGCGATGTAGAGGTTGATAAAACGCAATACCAGGATAGCTTTCACATCAATTCATTGTTTGTATCGGCTCCCATAAGAAATGCAGTGGCAGAGGGCAGGGCCGATTTTATCCCGGTTTTTTTGAGTGATATTCCGGATCTGTTTAAGAACGAAATTTTGAAATTAGATACAGCGATTGTACAGGTATCGCCACCCGATAAACAAGGCTATGTTTCGTTGGGAGTATCGGTTGATATTGCCCGGGCAGCAGTTGACTGTGCCAAAAATATCATTGCTGTAGTAAATCCGAGAATGCCCAGAACACATGGTGATGGGTTGATTCATACAGACCGGTTTTCGAAAATGGTTTTTCATGAAGCTGAATTACCCGAAGAAACGTACGGCAGCAGGGTTGGCGAAAATGAATTAATTATTGGTAAATATATTGCCGAAATGATTGAAGATGGCAGTACCCTGCAAATGGGTATCGGCACTATCCCTGATGCGGTGATGAGTTTATTGAGCAATCATAAAGACCTTGGGGTGCATACCGAAATGCTGAGCGACGGGGTTATTAAATTAATAGAAACGGATGTGATCAACAACCGGAAAAAATTAATTCATCCAAATAAAACGGTTACATCTTTTGCCATTGGCAGTCGAAAATTATACGATTATGTGGATGATAACCCATCGGTTGTTTTCCTGGATATTGATTATGTAAATGAACCTTACGTGATAAAGCGCAACCCCAAAGTGATAGCGATTAACAGCGCTATTGAAGTGGATTTAACGGGACAAGTTTGCAGCGACAGTATCGGCACTTACCAGTACAGTGGCATTGGCGGACAAATGGATTTTATTCGTGGAGCTGCATTAAGTAAGGGCGGTAAACCCATCATTGCATTAACGAGTCGTACCAAAAAAGGCTTACCCCGGATTGTTCCTTTTTTACATGAAGGCGCTGCTGTTGTTACAACCCGTGGGCATGTACATTATGTGGTTACAGAATATGGTGTTGCGTATTTATTTGGAAAAAATTTAAGGCAACGGGCAAAATTATTAATTGATATTGCTCATCCGGATGACAGGGAAATGTTGACGAGATACTGCTTTGAGCGATTTAAGGTTTTTGTTTGAGAATAACCGCAGAGGCGCAAAGACGCAGAGAAAAACTTTGCATCTTTGCGTCTTAGGAGTTAAATAAAAAATTTAAAGCCCTTGATAAAAAAAACCGCAGAGACGCTAAGGCGCTGACAAAAACTTAGCGACTTTGCGTCTTGGCGGTTAAATAAACATACCGTTTATCATTACTTTATCAATCAAATTATTTCCGAACGAATAAGGTAAATAGGCAAGAGAAGGAATGGGTTTTGTAAAGATGAGATTTGCTTTTTTGCCGATAGTTATGGAGCCGAGTTCGTTTTGCAATTCCATGGCATAAGCGCCATTAATTGTTGCAGCGTTGATAGCTTCTTCGGGTAACATTTTCATTTGTATGCAACTGATTGAAACCACAAAATTCATATTACCACTGGGCGATGAGCCGGGGTTGTAATCGCTGGCAAGGGCGATGGCACAATCGCTGTCAATCAGCTGTCGGGCAGGCTGGTATTGCATTCGCAAAAAAAATGCGGCCGTTGGCAATAAAGTACCGATACAATTTGAAGCAGCTAAATCAGCAATATCCTTATCGGTCATTGTTTCTAAATGATCAACAGAAACTGCTTTTAATTTTATGGCAGCTTCTATTCCGCCGATGCTGTTGAGTTGGTTTATGTGCAGCTTTGGTTTTAATCCGTATTGCATTCCTGCTTTGCAGATAGTTTCCATTTCTTCGGCAGAAAAAAATCCGGTTTCGCAAAACACATCAATATAATCGGCGAGATTTTCTGCTGCAATTACCGGCAACATTTCGTTGATGATACTGTCGA
>JANPAP010000293.1:0-3838 GCA_031429975.1 Chitinophagaceae bacterium | reverse complement strand
AAATTATATTTTTTTAAAAATATTTTTTAATTCTATCCATTATTATGCAAAGCAGGGTTAATTACAAAGCCTGTTATCTTTGCAAAAAAATATTTACATGCAATTTCCATCCCCCGTTTCCATAAAGTGGATCGCTGAATTCATCCATGCCGATTTAATTGGTAACGAATTATTAAATGCAACCGGCATCAACGAAATCCATAAAGTGGAAAATGGTGATTTGGTTTTTGTAGATCATCCAAAATATTATGAGAAGTGTATTAACAGCGCCGCCAACTTTATCATCATCAATAAAGTTGCCGACTGTCCCGAAGGAAAATGTTTGCTGATTGTTGAAAATCCTTTTGAAGCCTATTGCAAAATTGTAAATCATTTTAATCCATTTACGGCTGCAACAAAATCAATCAGCAGCACTGCAAAAATTGGAGAAGGCAGTTTTATTTTTCCAAATGTTTTTATAGGAGCCAATGTTAGCATTGGAAAAAACTGCAGCATTTATCCCAATGTAAGCATCATGGATAATTGCATTATCGGTGATGATGTAACCATTCAATCGGGTACTGTTATTGGCAGTGATGCCTTTTATTATAACACAAAAAAAGACCGGCAAAACTGGTATAAAAAAATGCCTAGTTGTGGTAGAGTAATTTTACAAGATGCGGTTGAAATTGGCGCCAATTGCAGTATCGACAGGGGTGTAAGCCACGATACCATCATTGGTGCAGGCACAAAATTCGACAATGGAATTCACATTGGCCATGATACCGTTGTAGGTAAAAATTGTTTGTTTGCTGCACATGTTGTGGTAGCTGGTTGTGTGGAAATAAAAGATGGCGTAACGCTTTGGGGCCAGGTGGTTGTAAATAAAACACTGACGATTGGTGAGAACGCCATTGTGCTTGGCAAAGGTGGTGTAAGCAGCAGTATTGCCGGCAACAAAACTTATTGGGGCACGCCTGCCCAAGAAGCAGGTATTGTAAAACGTGAGCTGGTTTGGATAAAAAGAATTCCTGAATTATGGGAGAAAGTTATGAGTACTAAATAATTTCTGATGTATGATTTAGGAATGTCTGATTTAAGAATGTATGATTTAGGAATGTCTGATTTCTGGTTTTAGGAATTTTGATTTAAGGAATTTTGAAAGTACCCAACTTTTACTTTTGGGTTTTGACTTTTTGGTTTTGATTTTTTGGTTTTGATTTTTTACTTTTTAATTCTCAATTCACCTCCTTCTTAAAATCATACGGCAACATATCGCCTACTTTTTCCCAACTCCAATAGCCAGTAATGGCAATATCATTTTGATCAAAATAAAATCCGTTTTGTTCAATACCAATTGTTTCGGTTGCTGGAATACTGATGACAGACAATTGGAATTTTTTAGGACTGTTTTCATTTTGTAAATTATATTCCATAGATGGCTCTTCATTTTTATAAATAACTGCAACTTCGGTTTGGTTAGGATGTATCTCAACCAACTGTGTACTGTCATCCTTTGTATAATTGATTCCGCCATAAATATTTTTTACCGGAATCGCCATTTCATCTCCATTGTTTTTTATGATAAACTGAATTTCAAAACCCTCCTCCGTAAGTTTTTTATTGTACACACTCCTCATAAAATGAAGGATAGATCCATTGTACGCAGTTTGCCTGTTTGCCTGCCAAACACTTGCCTGGTCAGCATCTACAGCCTGCATCGTTTCAAATAACGGGTAACCGGTAAACGTACTTACCAATGTGTTGTAATCATAAACAAAACTATCGAGTGTATATTTTATTTTATAGCCCAGTGCCGGATTTTCAATTTCAATAGGTTCTGCAGCTAATACTTTTAAGCGGTTTCTTTTCTTTGAAAAATAAAACTTCAGCGCTTCTTTATTTTTAATAATACACTGTTTGCTGTTATTTGTTTTTCCAATAAAATATTCGGTAAAAAAATCGCCATGCTTTTGCCAACCGTCTTTTATTTCGTTGCTGGTTTTAATGGAAACTTCTTCCATTGCTTTGTCTTTTTGTTTTAACTCAATTACAATATTTTTATTTTCGGCAGCGGCCATGCTAATTCTTTTTGTAACGGTTTCGTAACCGGTAAACGTAATCACCAAATCATATCCGCCATTGGGCAACCACAAACTAAAAAATCCTTCCGCATTACTGGCAGTGCCGATGGTGCTGTTTTGAGCAAATACAGAAGCCGCTTGTAAGGGCGTTTTATTGATTTCATCAATCACCTTTCCGGTTATTTGAAATGAAGTGGATTGGGCAAAACAAAATAAGGATGCAAAAAGAAAAGGGAAAAGTAAAAAGCGTTTTTTCATTTGATATTGATTGAATATTTTCTGAATGGTTAAAAACGAAAATACATTAAGCGTTGTTAATTTTTTGTTGCAATAGGTTACAGGTATGCGTAATGGTATCTTCCATTTTTGTGTAAGCAAAATCGGGTAAAAACTTTTTTAATTTGCTGTTGTCAAAATATACCGTGGCTAACGCAGTGGCAGCGGTTTCTTTGGTAATCAATGGGTCTTTTTTTGTAAACCAGCTTTTTACAGTTTCCAATCGCCAAACAATTTTTGAAAGCAAGGGCGTTACTTTTTTATGCGGTTGCTTTTTATTGAATGCGGTTGCAATCAAATTAAAAACATCCCGGTAACTTTTATTTTCGGCACTAATGATAAAACGTTGGCTGCAAATATTACGCTCCATTAATTCAATCATAACCCTTGCCACATCCCGTACATCTACAAAACCGGTTATCCCATCTGCATACCAGGGAAACTCTTCGTAAACCGATTTAAAAATTTGTGAACTGCCCGATTGCCAATCACCGGCACCTAATATTATTACCGGATTTACAGCAGAAACGCAAACAGGAGACCGACACCGCCGAAGGCACGGAGAATACGGACGGCACGCAGGCTGCCGAGGCGACCCCTCCCGCCGCCGAAGCAGTGTAGTAGTCTGGAGCGCGTTGTTTGGATATCGGTGAATCGTGCCCGTGAGTTATGCTTTTTCGCAGGGCGTCGGACTTGAACCGTGGGAACAATCGATTCGCGCCCTTCGACCAATCCCTCCTTACGGTTTGCCAATCGTCCGATCGCGATATGGCAACGACGCGGGGAACTGAAATCCGATTGCGCAAAACTTCATTTGCACAACGGGTGGATGCTGCCTACACCGCCCGTCGATGAACACAACACGTCGCTCCTTCCTTAAGGAACTCGCCACCGGAATCGTCGTCGCCCCTTGGGTGACCACCGGCCTGCGGGCTCAATCGCCCAATTCTAAAATCCGCCACGCCTCGTTCGGCTGCTCAGGCATGGCAATGGCGGATGTCTCTTCCATTGCCGGGCATAAGGCCGTGGAGGTCGTCGCCGGCTGCGACGTGGATTCCTCGAAAGCCGCCGAGTTCATCAAGAGATTTCCGAATGCGAAGTTCTACTCTGACTTCCGGGAACTGCTTGAAAAAGAGAAGGACCTCCAGACCGTCAACGTCTCGACGCCCGACCACATGCACGCGGCCATCGGAATGACGGCCTTGCAGCGCGGAGTGAACGTCTATGGACAAAAGCCGCTCACGCATGATCTTTTCGAGTGCAGGCGGCTCACCGAGGTCGCCCGTGAAAAGAAGCTCATCACGCAAATGGGCATCCAGATTCACAGTTCCACAGAATACCGCACTGCGGTGATGCTCGTTCAGAGTGGAGTCATCGGGAAAGTCAAAGAAGTCCACACATGGAGCAGCAAGAAATGGGGCGACAACGGAAAAATGCCCGCAACCAAGGACCAACCGCCCGCGGAGCTGAACTGGGACCTCTGGCTTGGCGTCACCGCG
>JANPAP010000292.1:0-2347 GCA_031429975.1 Chitinophagaceae bacterium | reverse complement strand
TTTCATCAACAAAAAATAAATCAACAACCCAACTGGCAGAAGCCAGCATTAAACAGGAAGCTGTTGTACAATCCTTTCCCGAATCTACAGATTCAATAAAAATTAAAAACGAAATTGCAACAACGGAACCCAATAAACCTGTAGAACAAAAACTTGAAATTGCAGATAAAAAAGTGCCGGAAAATAAATCAACAACGCTGCTTGCAGAGGCCAAGCAGGCAACAACTTCCGATGATGAATTTATTTACAAACCAGAAAAAAAATCATTAGAAATTGCCAGCAAAGACATTGCAACTGCCGACATGGTAAAGGATGAATACAAAGAAAATGCTGCATCAAAAATGAAAGCTCCTGCCATTCAAAATAATGAAATGGCTGCAGATAAAAATTTATCATCCAGACAAATGAATAATAATGTTGCTTCAAATTCTAATACAGGAAATGCATCTGCAAATTATTTTAATGCCCAGGTAGTAACGCCCGATCAAGAGCCGATAGCTTTTGCTAATGTAAATATTCCAAGAACTAACACACCAATTCAAGCAGATGAAAATGGAAAATTTAAAATCCCTTCTTCAGATACCAGCATCAATGTAGTGGTAAATTCATTAGGCTATCAAGCAAAAAAGTACACCTTGAATAATCAAGCTTCGATGAGCAAAATTGTAATGCAACCAGACAACAATGCATTGAGCGAAGTGGTTGTTACCAGTGCTTATGCTGCAAGAAAAAAAATATCAAAAGCCCTCAATAAAGAATCTTTGAATCAAGCAACAGCCGTGCCTGCAGCAGGCTGGGATCATTACAACAAATACCTTAGCGATAATACGGTTCGGTTTAATTTAAACAACCTGCCACCTGTTCATGGAGTAGTTGCAGTAACCTTGTTTTTAAAAGCCAACAGCGAAATAAAAAAAGTAAAAATCAATAAATCGCTTTGCGAAAAATGTGATGAAGAAGCCATCCGATTAATTAAGCAAGGGCCTAAGTGGAGTGTAAAAAATAATGAAGCAACCACTATAATTATAAACGTGGTTTTTTAATAAATCCCTTTCATCAAATAAATTCCCTTTTTATCTGTTGGTTGTTTTACATTTACCAACTAAAAAATTATAATTTATGAAAAAGATATTATTTGCTGTTACAACAATTGCATCGATGTTTTTACTAACTGCAGCTGCACAGGTAAAAATGCCAGCACCTTCTTCCACCCAAACTATAAAACAAGATTTTGGAATGGGTAGTATTGAACTTACTTACTCGAGGCCCAGTGCCAAAGGAAGAGTAGTTTTTGGCGATTTAGTACCCAATGGAAAACTTTGGCGTACCGGTGCTAATGCTGCTACAAAAATAGTTTTTACAGACCCTGTAGAAATTGGCGGAAAAAAAATTGACTCTGGTACTTATGTTTTATACACAATACCTAATGAAGAAAATTGGGAAGTGATTTTAAACAAGGGTTTAAAAAACTGGGGTATTGATGGATATAAAGAAAGTGAAGACGTTGTTAGATTTAAAGTAGAAGCATCAAAATTAAAATCAACTGTAGAAACTTTTACAATGCAATTTGCCAATATCAAACCAACGAGTTGTGAGTTGGAAATTGTATGGGATAAAAAATTAGTAAGTATTGCCATTGTTACCGACATTAAAGAAAAGATAAGAATGCAAATAGATAAAGCCATGCAAACAGATAAAAAACCCTACTGGCAGGCGGCACAATTTTATAATGAGTTTGATAAAAATTTACCCAAAGCATTGGAAAATGTAAGTAAGGCAATTGACGGAAATAAAACCGCTTTTTGGATGCTTTTATATAAAGCTAAAATTCAAAAAGAAATGGGTGATATTACAGGCGCCATCGAAACATCGAAAGCATCCATGGCCCTTGCTAAAGAAAGTAATAATGATGATTATGTAAAGATGAACGAGGCTTTGCTAAAAGAATTAAAAAAATAAATTGGAATTTAATTTTATAAAAAAAGGAGTTGATTGAATCAACTCCTTTTTTTATTTGCAAGCGGATTCCGGGCTAATTTGGCCTTTGCCAACCTATCCAATCCTGCTAATATGCCTCCATCGGAGAACCAAAAAGCCGATGAGACCGAGCAAGAGATCGAGGTAGGCGATTTTATTCAGTGGGAGTCAAACGGGGCTCTCCAAATGGCTGAGCCAATGCGAGTCCGAGCGATCCAAGAGGACGACGGCGCTCGTTGGGTGTTCGTCGAGGGCTGTGAAACTGGGATACCGATGGAAGAAGCGATTTTCGAGCGTAAGGGAGAACAGGGAGCACCGAAAGCGAAGGTACCTCCTACGCTGCCTTTGGCTGCGCCAGCAGCAGCCCAAG
>JANPAP010000291.1:0-9375 GCA_031429975.1 Chitinophagaceae bacterium | reverse complement strand
TAATGGGTTTGGTTAGCGATGGTGGCGTACACTCTCATACCAACCATTTAAAAGCGCTGGTATCACTTTGTAAAAAACAAGGTTTGAGCAATGTTTTAATTCATGCATTTACCGATGGTAGAGATACCGATCCAAAAAGTGGCTGGGGATTCCTGAATGATTTGCAAAATTATTTAGACAATACCACCGGTACCATTGCCAGTATTACCGGAAGGTATTATGCAATGGACAGGGATAAAAGATGGGAAAGAGTAAAGTTTGCTTATGATGCTTTGGTAAATGCCATTGGTATTAAAACAACTGATGTGTTAGCTGCAGTTAAGCAATCGTATGCGGATGGAATTACGGATGAATTCATAAAACCCATTATTAATACAAGTCTGCAAAATCAAACATCCAACATTAAAAATGGCGATGCGGTTATATGTTTTAATTTTAGAACAGACCGCTGCAGAGAAATTACGGAGGTACTAACGCAAACCAATATGCCCGAATTTGGAATGGCACATCTTGATTTGAATTATACAACCATGACGCAATACGACCAGCGTTTTAAAAATGTTCAGATAGTTTTTGAAAATGATGATTTAAAAAATACGCTGGGAGAAATTTTACAGAATCATGGCAGGTCGCAAATTCGCATTGCAGAAACTGAAAAGTATCCACATGTTTCCTTCTTTTTTAGTGGCGGAAGGGAACAGCCTTTTGATGCAGAAAGAAGAATTATGATACCATCTCCCAAAGTTGCCACCTATGATTTACAACCCGAAATGAATGCATACGAAGTTACAGATGCCATTGTAAAAGAAATTGAAACCAACCCAGCCGATTTTATTTGCCTGAACTTTGCAAATGCAGATATGGTAGGCCATACAGGCGTTTGGGAAGCAGTTATAAAAGCGGTGGAAACGGTAGATGCCTGTGTTGAAAAAGTTGTTACGGCAGCACTTCATCAAGATTATGCCATTTTTTTAACGGCTGATCATGGTAACGCCGATTTTGAAATTAATGCAGATGGAACACCTAATACTGCACACTCATTAAACCCGGTTCCATTATTTTTAATTGACAATAAATGGAAAGGAAATTTAAGCAGTGGAAAATTAGGTGATATTGCTCCAACCATACTTACAATAATGGGATTGCCTATTCCAACAGAAATGACCGGAAATATATTAATCAATAATTAGGCTTTCATCTTAATGATTTAAATTCATCCAATAAAATTTATAGCACCCGTTAAAAAATAGGCATGATAAAAAAAATATTGTATTTATTGATTGCCGTATTTATTGTAATTCAGTTTTTTCATCCAGATAAAAATACGAACAACAGCCCCGAAGCCCATGCCAATGATATTACCAAAGTAATTCCAATACCCGATTCCGTTTTATCAATATTGCAAACCAGTTGTTACGATTGTCACAGTAACAATACAGACTATCCTTGGTATGCCGAAATACAACCGGCTACCTGGTGGCTTAACCATCATATTGAAGAGGGTAAAAAAGAAATAAATTTTAATGAATTTGCTTCGTACCGATTAAGGAGACAGTACAAAAAATTAAAAGAAATTATTGAGCAGGTTAAAGAAGATGAAATGCCTTTAAGCTCCTACACAATTATTCACCGGGATGCAAAACTATCTAAAAATCAAAAGTTAGTTTTAAATAATTGGGCCAACGCTGCTATTGACAGCATGCAGGCAAGATATCCGGCTGATAGTTTGAAAAGGAAATAAATTACTACATTCGCAATCTTTTTAAACAATGAATCTGGCTGTAAAAAAAATATTGAGTTGTATGTTGCTATGTTTAATAGCAGTGCCCTTTTTATTGTCGGTTAGTTTTGTAATTAAGCAACAAGTTGCAGCATACAAAATGCAATGCAGGCTTAAAGCCAGTTCGATACAAACTATTGAACTTTCTAAAATCGATATCCACTGGTTAAAAAAAGGGCATGAATTATTAATTGAAGGCAATCTTTTTGATGTAAAATCATTTACCGAAACGGCTGATAAAATTATTGTAACAGGTTTGTTTGATAAACTTGAGGATCGTTTAGTGAATGAATATAGTTCTCTAATAGATGAACATCACAACAAACCATCAGCCATACAATTACTGGTATTTAAAACAATTTTTACTTGTATTTTAAATGAACATCTTTCTATAAATACTGAAATTCAAAAGCAATTTTCTTTTACTGTTTACCCCCGTTTTGAAGAAAAAAAACTAGACCAATTAAATACAATTTTTACACCTCCACCCGAGTTATAGTTTCCTCAAATTTTCTACACAAATTTTATAAATAATTGGGTTGTGCTTTACACACAGCCCGGTAAACCTATCAATAAAAATGAATAAACTTTATTTATTGATGGTATCATTTGTAATGATACTATCTACTCATGCACAAAAAAAAACAAGTGCAGATACTTTAAAACAAAACTTAACTCTTTTAGATGAAGTAGTTATTTCTGCCAACAATTTTTCGGAAAAGAAAAAAAACATAGCTCAGTCAATCGATATTATTTCTGCAAAAACAATTGCTCAAACAAACGCACAAAATGTTGGTGACTTGCTGATTAATACTGGAAAAATTTTCGTTCAAAAAAGTCAGCAAGGTGGTAGTAGCCCAGTTCTTAGAGGATTTGAAGCTGCCAGAATTTTACTGGTAATTGATGGCGTAAGAATGAACAATGCCATTTATCGATCCGGGCATTTACAAAATATTATTACTACCGATCAAAACATGTTGAGCCGTGTAGAAGTATTGTATGGCCCTTCATCGGCAATTTATGGTGGCGATGCCTTGGGTGGTGCCGTTCATTTAATTACCAAATCGCCGGTATTGGCAGTAGGTAATAAAATACTAACCACCGGCAGTAGCTTTGCCCGTTTCAGTTCGGTAAATAATGAAAAAACCATCCATGCAGATATCAGCATTGGAAACAAAAAAATTGCCTGGTTACAATCTTATAATTTCAGCGATTTTGGCGATATGAAAATGGGCAATGATTATCCCGATAAATATCCAGGTTTTGGTAAAAGAGATTCGGTTGTTGTAACCAATAATAATGTGGATGAAATTGTTGCCAACAGCGATAACAGGGTTCAAAAATATTCTGGATATAAACAATGGGATATCACTCAAAAATTATTGTTTAAACAAAGTGAACGCATTTCGCATTTGCTAAATGTTCAATTTTCTAATACCAATAACGTACCCCGGTACGACAGGTTGCAGGATATAAAAAATGGCAGGCTTCGTTATGCTGAATGGTTTTATGGCCCTCAAAAAAGATTGCTGACAGCCTACGAATTGAATGCCAAAAAAGTTGCAGGTTTTGACGAAATAAAAGCAAATATCAATTACCAGGATATTGAGGAAAGCCGCCAAACAAGAGAGTTTAAGCGGTACGACCGTTTCGACAGCAGAATTGAAAAGGTGAAAGTTTTTGGTACAACAATTAGTGGTAGAAAACTAATGGGCAGCAATGAATTGATTGTTGGTTTTGATATGCAATTGAATGATGTAAAGTCAACCGCTTTCCGCAGAAATATTTTAACCAATGCTGAAACAAAATTGGATACCCGTTATCCCGATGGAAAAAACAAAATGAATTATGTTGGAATTTTTGCACAGCATATTTACAAATTTGCAAATCAAAAATTAGTTTTAAACGATGGTATCCGTTTGCAATCGGTACACTTGAATAGCAATATTGTAGATAATTCTTTTTTTAGATTACCCGATTCTGTTGTAACACAAAATAATATTGCTGTAACAGGAAACATCGGACTGGTGTATAAAGCATCAGAAAAAACTTTGCTTAAAACAAATATTTCATCTGGGTTTAGAGCACCCAATTTCGACGACTTAAAAGTTTTTGAATCGAGCACTTCATTAAAGCAGGTGGTAGTACCAAACGCCAATTTAAAACCTGAGTACACTTACAATATTGATATTGCATTGGAGCAAAAAATAAACGACCATGTTTCATTTGAATTAACCGGGTTTTATACATTATTCAGAAATGCAATTGTGAAAGCGCCCTTTAAATTAAACGGACAGGATTCAATTCTTTATCAAGGCACAAAAAGCCAGATAATGGCCAGCCAAAATACCAACAAGGCAAATGTTTATGGCTTTACTGCAGCAATTACTGTAAATATTCTTATCGGATTAAATTTAACCAGTACCCTAACTTATACAGCCGGTAAATTTATTACAGATGCTTCAATGCCTTCTGTAATTTTTGAAAAGCAACCGAATGGAAGTTATTTGAAGGTGAGCAAAAATGTATCAAGTTTACCCTTAGATCATATCCCTCCGGTGATGGGAAAAACAAGTTTGAACTACCAGCATAAAAAATTAAATACAGAATTAACAATCTTGTATAATGGATGGAAAAATCTAAACCAAATGAATGCAAATGGAGAGGATAATGCACAATATGCAACAGCTGATGGTTTTCCAGGATGGGCAATTGTTAACTGGAGAGGTAATTTTCAAATAACAAAAGCATTTCAAATTCAGGCAGGCATTGAAAATATAATGGATCGCAATTACAGATATTTTGCTTCTGGTTTTTCGGCAGGAGGAAGAAATTATTTTTTAGCCGCAAGGGTTAATTGGTAATAAAATCATTTAAAATGCAGTATGCGGCTGAGCTTTAGGCTTAGCCGCATTTTTTTTTGATGCAGCATATAAGCCAAACAAATTGCCTATATTTATATCCTGTAAAACCAAGCACAATATGACTGAAGAACTAATGCTTGTAGGATGTCTTCAAAATGATGCCGCCTCGCAAGATGCTTTATATAGAAGGTTTAGTCCAAGAATGTTGGGAGTATGCTATCGTTTTGGAAAAAACAGAGAGGATGCTGAAGACATGCTGCAGGTAGGATTTATAAAAATATTTTCACAAATTCATCAATATAGAAATGAAGGAGCATTAGAAGGTTGGATAAGAAGGATTGTTGTTCATACCTGCATTAACATGCTAAAGAAAAATAAAAAATTTTCTGACTGTGTGGATATTATGTATGCAAGTTCAATAAGCACCAGAGAGGACGCCATCCCTTCGATATTACATGCAAAAGAAATTGTGGAATGCATAAGGATATTACCATTAGGCTATAAAACTGTTTTAAACCTGTATGCAATTGAAGGCTATTCGCACAAAGAAATTGGACAACTGTTGGACATCGGCGAAAGTACCAGCAGGTCGCAATACACAAGGGCTAAATCCATGTTGGAAGAAATTCTTGTAAAAAAGAAATTATATAATAAACCAAGAGAAAAGAATTTAACCAAAACAGCATCTGCCATAAGCTAACAAATTACCTTAACCGGCAAATGATACCATAAGTAAAGAATAATTGTGAACATGGAAAGTAAGTATGATATAGAAAATTTCGAAAATTTTCTAAAGGAACGATCCGACTCTTTTAGAATGTACCCTTCAAAAAGAGTGTGGTACAGTATTTATAATAATATTCATCCTAGTAAATTAATGCCCTCTATTTCGATGAGTGTTTTTTTATTTTTCTCAATACTCTATATTGGATTTTACAATACTAAATCCGGATTTCAAACCAATACAATTCAACCCAATAATGCTATTACCAGTATTGCTTCACCAAAAATAAATTTTGATTTGATATCATCAACTACTGAACAACAAAATTTAAACCGCCATTTTGATCTTTCTGCATTAATTCATTCTGGATTTTTTGCCGATCCCATACAAAGCGGCACTTCTACTAAATTAAATATTTCAAGTACCCTAAAAGTAAACCGTACAACAAAATCTGTTTTTAATATTGCAAATGCTACAGCAGCTAATTTTGAAGAGGATAAAGTTTCGGCAACAAATTTTGAAACTGAATTAATAACAAAACCTACCATTAACAAAATTTCCGAAAATCAAATTGCCTTAATTGGCATCAATCCAACAGCTAACAATATTGATGCTAATAAACAAACCGAAATAATTGAAACCAATTTTACAGAACAACATCCAGCAATTCAAAATTTGGAATCTGTGAAAAATGAAAATGTTTCTCAAGAAAATAAGTTGGAAAAAATAAATTCACTTAATACATCAGCAAATAAAACTGCAATTACAGATTCTGAAAAATCATGGATAGAGCATTACGCCATGTACAATAAAACGGCTGCTCCAAAATGGAAAGGCAAATTAAGTTGGCAAGCTTATATAACCCCATCAATAGTTTATCGTAGCATTTTAAATAATGCTGCTGGTAAAAATCTTGGAGTTAACACTGCATTCTCTGGAAATTATAATAATGCAGATGTACAGCACAGTGTAAGCCACTTACCCTCCTTTGGAATTGAAGCAGGTGCTGGATTACAATACAGCATCCTAAAAAACTTAAAAATAAAAACAGGATTACAATTTAATTTTACACGGTATACAATAAATGCATTTGAAAACTATCACCCAATAGCAACATCATTAACATTAAACAATAGCCTTAACGAAAACGTTTATGAAGTTTACCGAACAACCCCTTTTTCAAATAATACGGGTTTATCGCCAGTAAGATTGCATAACCAAACTTACCAAATCTCAATCCCAATTGGAGTGGATATTAAGTTGGCCAAATTTGAAAATTTTGATTGGTATGCCGGTGCAACAATTCAACCAACCATTATTGTAAACGCTAATTCTTATTTAATATCTTCAGACAGGCGGAATTATATAAATGAAAATAAAATGCTGAATCGTTTGAATTTAAATGCTGGTTTTGAAACTTATATTTCTTACAAATCGAATAGCTATACCTGGCAAATTGGACCACAATTCAGATCTCAAATATTTTCAACTAACAGTAAAGTGTATTCGGTTGAAGAACGCCTACAAAATTTTGGTTTAAAAATTGGAATTAGTAAAAAATTATAAGCAATTTTAATGCAACTATTTCGTTTATTAATAGTTCCCAAAAGAACAAAATTTAAAAAAGACCACTGCCCCGTACCCGCAGTGGTTTTTTGCTTTACAATTCCCAGTAATTTTGCAGCATGAAAAAATATTTTTTTTATTGCTGCAGCATTGGCTTTTTATTTAGTTGCAGCAACGCTGATAAAAACATTGCAACAGGTATAGGTGATACAAATGAAATTGACACTACAATCACATTTTTTCCGGTAACCTCTTTTATAAAAGGACAACTATTAATTCTAGATTCGTTACCCGTAACCGTATTACAAGTAACAACGAAAAATAACAAATCGGACTCTTTGTGGATTTCAACCAGCAAACTAAGAGCACAATTAGATCCATTTATTTCTACAGAAATTAATGAAACCAATCTTCGACCCTTTTTTAAACAAACCAAATTTAGGGATCAGGGTATTGATGCCTTTACTTTTACTTACGAACCTATATCTAACTTACCGGATAGTATTTTATTAAGACACTGGGATATTTATATTAACCCTGAAAAGGGAATTGTAAAAAGAGTATACCTGCTCAAAAACTTTATTGAATCCGGACAAAATTATACGCAACAATTAACCTGGCAAACCAATAAGTGGGCAAAAATTGTTACCATATTAAATCATCCTAAAGAGAATAGTGAAATTGTAAATGAAATAAAATTTATTTGGGATTTGAGTGATGAATAAGCAATTGATTTATATAAATTAATGACACAAAAAGAATTTTCAAAAATATCAAACGGCATTCCTTTACAGCCCGGAATTTATAAATACTTTGATTCAAAGAATGAATTACTATATGTTGGAAAAGCCAAAAGTTTACGCAAAAGAGTAAGCTCTTATTTTACAAAAAATCACAGCAGTTATAAAACACATGAATTAGTAAAACGGATTTTTAAAATTGAATTTACAATTGTTAATGATGAGCAGGATGCGTTTTTATTGGAGAACTCGTTGATAAAAAATTTTCAACCGGTATTTAATATCAACCTGAAAGACGACAAAAGCTACCCTTATATTGTTATAAAAAACGAACCTTTTTCAAGAGTCTTTTTTACCCGAAGAAAACTGAATGATAAATCCCAGTACTTCGGACCATTTCCTTCAGTAGGCAAAGTGAGTGAATTGCTCAATTTCATAAAACAACAAATTCCACTTAGAACCTGTAAATTAAATCTCACCGAAACCAATATTTCAAAAAAGAAATTTAAAGTTTGTTTAGAGTACCATTTAGGAAATTGTAAAGGCCCCTGTGAAGGGTTTCAAACATTTAACGATTATGAAGCTGGGCTCGACAAAATTAAAAGTATTTTAAAAGGAAATCTAGCTCCTGTTATACAATATTGGAAAACAGAAATTGAGCAGCATGTACAGCAACTTGAATTTGAAAAAGCCGCATTGATCCAGAAAAAATTAGAAGCCTTACAAGAATATAAATCAACATCAACAGTTGTAAATGAAAGAATAGGAACCGTAGATGTATTCAGCATTCTGGAAGAAAATGAAACAGCCTTTGTAAATTATTTGGCAGTAAATAATGGTAGCATCATCCTTACAAAAACCATTTCGCTCATAAAAAAACTGGATGAACCTGCCGCAGAAGTATTAAGTTTTGCCATTGCCCAATTAAGGCAAACTTTTAATAGTGATACAAAAGAAATGATCGTTCCATTTATTATTGATTACCCGGAAGCAGCTGTAAAAATTACCATCCCAAAATCGGGCGACAAGAAAAAATTATTAGAACTGTCAGAAAAAAATGTAAACTATTTTAAAGAAGAGTTAAGGAAAAAGAAAATATTGTTGTTGGAAGATAAATCAGAAAATGAAATAACAAACACATTGATTCAACTACAAAAAGATCTTCACTTATTTTCAATTCCAACACATATTGAATGCTTTGATAACTCAAACTTTCAAGGTAGTTATCCAGTATCTGCAATGGTGTGTTTTAAAAATGGCATACCAAGCAAAAAAAACTATCGTAAGTACAATGTAAAAACGGTTATTGGCGCCAATGATTTTGCAACAATGACAGAAGTTGTTTACCGGAGGTATAAAAGAGTTTTGGATGAAAACATGCTCCTGCCTCAATTAATTATAATTGATGGCGGTAAGGGGCAATTAAGTGCGGCAATGGAAAGCATACATAAATTAAACCTAACAGGCAAGGTTACCGTAATTGGATTAGCAAAAAATGAAGAAGAAATTTTTTATTATGGCGATCAGCAATCTTTAAAACTATCCTGGAATAGCGAAAGCCTTAAACTACTCAGAAGAATTAGGGATGAGGTGCATAGATTTGGAATTAGCTTTCACAGAAATCAACGCAGTAAGGGTGGGTTAAAAAACGAGTTGGAAAAAATAGATGGCATCAGTAAAGCAACAATTGAAACTCTTTTG
>JANPAP010000290.1:0-2607 GCA_031429975.1 Chitinophagaceae bacterium | reverse complement strand
AGGAAGCCTTTGCAGGCGCTTATCATGTTACGGCATGATTTGAAAGAGGGCAAATGTAGGACAATAAAAGCTAAATTCAATAAGCCTCATTTCTGTTAATCAAAAAATAACGTTCAATAAACTAAATGACTGGTAAATTATTGCCAAGCGGGATCCTAAATAAAATTATTTTTTTTGCAATGCTTTTCCGGGAATGGCATCAATCAGTTGCCGGGTATATTTATTTTGAGGATTTGTATAAATAAGTTCCGCCGTACCCTCTTCAACAATTTTTCCATGCTGCATTACCAAAATACGATCACTGATATATTTAACTACAGCTAGATCATGCGAAATAAATATGGATGTAAAATCAAATTCTTTTTTCAAATCATTAATCAGGTTGAGCACATGGGCTTGTACGCTTACATCCAGTGCACTCACACTTTCATCAAAAATTAAAAAAGTAGGTTTTAAAGCCAATGCTCTTGCAATACAAATCCGTTGCCTTTGACCACCACTAAACTGGTGAGGATAGCGGTTATAATGATCCGCATTTAATTGAACCTGCTCCAGTAATTGCATCACTTTTTCTTTACGCTCTTTATCCGAATTCAAAATGCCATGTACTTTCATCGGCTCCAGAATTGCACTGCCGATACTGAGCCTTGGGTTAAGTGAACCGTAGGGATCCTGAAAAACTATCTGCAAATCTTTTCTCAATGGTTGTAATATTTTTTTTGATAGGCCAACGATATTTTTTCCATTCAATACAATACTTCCCTCAGTAACCGGAATCAATTGCAGGATGGCCCGACCCAAAGTTGTTTTACCACAACCACTCTCTCCTACCAGTCCCAAAGTTTCACCCTTACTAACCATAAAGCTTACCCCATCTACTGCTTTAAAAGCTGTTACCGGTTTTGCGAAAAAACTTTTTTTGCCGGGAAAATAAACTTTCAAATTTTCAACTTTCAATACCGGCTCATTGTAATTAATTGCAGCATTATTTTGTAATTCAACAACAAGTTTATTATTGATAACTGAAAGCTTATCCTCCATTTCGAAAAAATCGGCAACCACCGGTAACCTTTTATCTTTTGGATACAAAGCAGGCCTGCAGGCCATCAGCGCTTTGGTATAATTTTGTTTCGGATTATTTAATACAGTTGCCGCATTTCCCTGCTCCACAATTTTTCCCTTGTACATCAACAAAATTGTATCGGCAATATCAGCAACCAATCCAAGATCATGAGTGATAAAAATCACCGCCATTCCATTTTCTTTTTGTAAATCTTTTATCAGTTCAAGTATGGTTTTTTGCACGGTTACATCCAATGCAGTGGTTGGCTCATCTGCAATTAATATAGATGGATTGCAGCTCATTGCCATAGCAATCATTACCCGTTGTTTTTGCCCGCCACTTAGTTGATGAGGATAGCGATTTATCATTTCTGCCGGATTGGGTAATTGCACTTTTTCAAAAAGCTGTATTACTTTTTTGGTTGCATCTTTCTTTGAAATTTTTTGATGTTGGATAATTGCTTCCAGTACCTGATTGCCACAGGTAAAAACAGGATTTAAAGAGGTCATTGGTTCCTGAAAAATCATGGCCAATTCATTTCCTCTATAGCACCGCATTTCTTTTTCTGAAATTTTTTGGAGATTAACTGTTGGTTGATTTTTTGCAGTAAAAAGTATTTCCCCGGTAACAGTTGTTTGCTTTGGCAACAGTTGCATTAACGATAAAGCAGTTACCGATTTGCCACTACCCGACTCTCCCACAATGGCCATTATTTCACCCGGCATCAGCGAAAAAGAAAAGTCCTCAACGGCCACAAAATTACCCGCCTCCGATTTAAAATTGATCCTTAATTTTTTTACTGTTAACAATGCATCCTGCATGATAATAAAATTAGGCATAATGAGCAGCCCGATAAAATTTCATTTTTACTACATTTGCATCCCTGTTGGGAAGTTTAAAGTTTAAGGTTTAAAGTTGTTCAGTTTCGAACCAATTAACTTTAACCAACCATTCTTAAAACAGGTATCATTAAACAATTAAACCTTTAACAAAAAATTCATGGGAAGGATATTTGAAGTTAGAAAAAGCGCCATGTTTGCCCGTTGGGATAAGATGGCTAAAAATTTTACCCGTATCGGTAAGGAAATTGCCATTGCTGTAAAAGTTGGGGGACCCGATCAGAATGCCAATGCAGCCTTGCGCCGCTGTTATCAAAATGCCCGTAGTGTGGGTATGCCAAAAGACAGAGTGGAAGCGGCTATTAAAAGGGCAATGGGCAAAGAGATGGTGAATTATGATGAGATTTTGTATGAAGGTTATGCTCCCCATGGGATTGCTGTTTTGGTTGAAACTGCTACAGATAACTCTACCCGTACGGTTGCCAATGTTCGCATGCACTTTACAAAAAGTGGTGGTAGTTTAGGTACGAGTGGCAGTGTAGCATTTACATTTACCCATATGGGCGAATTTAAAATAAAAAATGTTGGCCAAAATATTGAGGAATTGGAATTGGAATTGATTGATTACGGCCTGGAAGAAATTGGCGAAGACAGCGAAGGCAATATCATCATCCGTACTGCTTACAACGAATTTGGCCACATGGC
>JANPAP010000289.1:0-1612 GCA_031429975.1 Chitinophagaceae bacterium | reverse complement strand
GGCAGTGGCAAATCTACCTTAATGAAATTGTTGGTTGGCCTGTACCGGCCGCAGGAAGGTAGGATTGATTACAATGGTTTGGATGAAACAAAAATTCATTTTGATGACCTGAGAAAACAAATTGGTTTTGTAACCCAAGACACTAATTTATTCAGTGGCAGTATCCGTGAAAATTTATTGTTTGTTTATCCCGATGCTACCGAAGCAGATCTTAATGATGTATTACAAAAAGCTTCCTGCACAAATTTAATTGACAGGACTGAAAAGGGCCTTGACACAATGATTGGTGAAGGAGGCTTAAAATTATCGGGTGGCGAAAAGCAGCGGCTGTCCATTGCAAGAGCATTATTGCGTAAACCTAATTTGTTGATTTTTGATGAAGCAACCTCCGCATTGGACTCACTAACCGAAGAGGAAATTACCAATACCATCAGAGATATTTCGAGTGGCAGAGAACAAATCAGTATTTTAATTGCACACCGGTTAAGTACCATCATGCATGCCGATAAAATTTATGTTTTAGAAAAAGGAGATATTGTAGAAACCGGCACACATGAAAAATTGATAGAAGAAAAAGGATTGTATTATGCCATGTGGCGCCAGCAAATTGGCGAACGAAAAAAAATTGAACAGGCAGGTTAATTTGATGCTGATATAATATCAATTTAGTAATGTAGAATTTTGATGAGGCCGATTAAGAATTAATACCTTTGCAAAAATGGAAAAGAATATACCAACACCCAATTATTTATGGAGCCTGTTTACCATGAAATGCCCCAATTGCCGCCGTGGGCCTATGTTTAAAAACAATAACCCTTTTAAAAAACTACAACTCTCTTATATTTTTGATATGCCCGAAAACTGCCCCGAGTGTGGCCAGCGCTACGATTTGGAACAGGGATTTTGGTATGGTACCGGGTATGTGAGTTATGCATTAGCAGTAGCCATTTCTGTAACAACATTTATTGCCTGGCTGGTTTTAATTGGCGTATCTACCGAAGACAACAGGGTGTTTTGGTGGTTGGGATTAAATGCTGTTTTGCTGGTGATTTTACAACCTTGGTTGATGCGGTTGAGCCGGGTAATTTATTTAAACTTTTTTGTGCGTTATAATAAAAATTATAAAACCACTGCTACTAAAGAATTTGATCATCACCAATAAAATTCATTGTTGAATTATTTTATTGATTAATTGTAATTTCAATTGAAAAAATTAATCCTCTCCTTTAAAAATATCTTTAAAAATATTGGTGCCCGAAAGCTCTTCAATATCGCTTAACTCCAATTCCAGCGCCTTTGTACTTTTATTAATTTCCAATAAAGACAAAATGATGGAACATAATAAACAAAGAAGGCTTGCAGCAAAAATCCAATGCGCCATAATAAACCATTCCCGAAAAATTGAATACATACACAGCACACAACACAAAAAACTCAATACTCCAAAGCCCTGCATATAACGGATAAGATTTAACCTGTTGCGGATATTTTTTATTTGCATCAGGATATTTTTTTCCTTTTCGCCGTGGATATATTCCGTATGCAATTTTCTAACCAAAGCAGCTAAAGATAAAAACCGATTGGTATAAGCCAGCATCAGCAAAGTGATTGC
>JANPAP010000288.1:0-2398 GCA_031429975.1 Chitinophagaceae bacterium | reverse complement strand
TTTAATTATTGTCAATCAATTATCGCTATCAACAACGGCAACGGTAAGTTTACTATACAAGCATTACCATTAATGGTGCAACTGTCGAGTGTAAATGCAATAACAGCTACCGATTTGAATAATGATAATAAAATAGATTTGATACTGGGTGGCAACCTGTTTGAGTTTCCGCCGCAGTTTGGCCGGCTCGATGGTAGTTATGGGCATGTATTGATGAATGATGGTAAGGGAAACTTTAGTTGGATAGAATCAAAAAAATCGGGGTTAAGTTTACGAGGTTCCATAAAAGACATCAAAGAAATAAAAACCGCCACAGGCAAAAGAAACATACTGGTACTTCAAAACAGCCAGCAGCCTGTGTTGTATCAAGTAAGAAAATAATAGCAGCCCTAAATTTTTTAATGCTTCAATACAAAAAATAAACAGCGTCTAAAAAAACAAATTGACTAAAAAAATAAAAAATATAAAACCCACTATTTACTATTTAAGTGCTGTCTTGCTTTTTTTAAATGCCTGCAATAATAAACCGGTATCAACAAAAACTTTATTCAGCCTTATTGAAAATTCCGGAATCAATTTTACAAATACGGTGCAGGATAATAAAACGGAAAACAGTTTTTTATTCCGCAATTTTTACAATGGCGGTGGTGTTGCAACCGGCGATATTAATAATGATGGATTGCCGGATGTGATGTTTACCTCCAATATGGGAGAAAATAAACTCTATCTAAATAAAGGCAATTTTAAATTTGAAGATATTTCTGTAAAAGCCGGATTGATACAGGACAGTATGTGGAGCACCGGTGTAACTTTTGCAGATATCAACAACGACGGTTGGTTTGATATTTATGTTTGCAACAGTGGCCATATCAATTCGGGTAATCGCATCAATAAACTTTATATCAACAACCATGATTTAACCTTTACAGAATCTGCTGCAAAATATGGGTTGAATCATTCGGGATATTGTACGCAGGCTGCATTTTTTGATTACGATCTGGATGGTGATCTGGATTGTTTTATTATCAACAACAGTCCACTGCCCTTTAGTTCGTTGAATTATGGAGAGATGAGAGATAAAGATATTTCGAAATGGAATATTGATGAAAACCTTAAGGGCGGCGGCAATCATTTATTTAAAAACGAAAATGGTTTTTATAAGGAGGTTACAAAAGCTGCAGGTTTGCATAGTGGTTTGATAAGTTTTGGGCTAGGCGTTTCCGTTGCAGATATTAATAATGATGGCTATCCCGATATTTATGTGGGAAACGATTTTATCGAAAAAGATTATCTCTACATCAACCAGCAAAACGGCACATTTAAAGATGAACTGGAAGACCGGATTCAAAAAATAAGTATGTCTTCAATGAGCAGTGATGTTGCCGATATTAATAATGATGGCTATCCCGATATTTTTACAACCGACATGATTCCGGATGATGATTACCGGTTAAAAACTACTGGCACTTTTGATAATTTTGAATTGTACAACAGCAAGCAAAAAGCAGGCTTATTTCATCAGTATGTAAAAAACTGTTTGCAGCTAAATAATAAAAACGGCAGCTTTATAGAAGTGGCCAATTACTGTGGCGTAAGTGGTACCGACTGGAGTTGGGGTGCTTTGTTTTTTGATGCAGATAATGATGGGCTCAACGATATTTATATTTGCAATGGCATCAACAAAGATGTGGGAGATTTGGATTATCTTGATTTTTTTTCGAACGATGTGTATACCCGGATGATGCAAACAGGACAGAAGCAGGAGATTGAAGAGGTATTAAAATACATTCCGGTACATCCTTTACCTAACAGGGTTTTTAAAAATAAAGGCAACCTGCAATTTGCTGATATTGGAAAAGATTGGGGGCTTGCACAACCAGGTTTTTCCAACAGCGCATCTTATGCCGATTTGGATGGCGATGGCGATTTGGATTTGATAGTAAACAATGAAAACCAACCCGCCTTTATCTATCGCAACAACAGCCGGGAACAAAACAAAAATAATTATATCGGCCTAACACTAAAGGGTAGCCCAAAAAATACTTTTGCTGTAGGCAGCAGAATATTGGTTTATAAAGGCACCGAAGTTTATAGTAGAGAGTTGTTTCCCAGCCGTGGTTTCCAGTCGAGTGTAGATTATAAACAAATTATTGGTTTGGGAGCCAACACAGTTGTTGATTCAATGATTGTCATCTGGCCCAATAGAACCTTCAGTAAGATCGATCACCCCGAACTCAACAAAGTGCATTTGATACAGCAACCTGTAAACCCTGGTTCACTTTATAATTTTAATCAACCCAAAACCGAACCCTTATTAAGCGTTGTTGCCAATAATATGGATGCCCATATTGAAGATGATTACACCGATTTTTATTTTGAACGCAACCTTCCCATGCAG
>JANPAP010000287.1:0-6313 GCA_031429975.1 Chitinophagaceae bacterium | reverse complement strand
ACTTACCGGAATGGTTAAAATCCAGGCCCATAAAAGGTTTACGGTAACACCCCAGCGTACGGCACTTAATCTTTTGGTAGCTCCAACACCGATAATAGAGCCGGTGATGGTATGTGTGGTACTTACCGGTATGCCCATTTGTTCTGTCATAAATAGGGTTAAAGCTCCAGCAGTTTCTGCGGATACACCCTCTAATGGAGTAACCTTGGTTATTTTTGTACCCATTGTTTTTACAATCTTCCAACCACCACTCATGGTTCCTAAACCGATTGCAGTATAACATGCTAATGGCACCCAGGTTAATTCTTTTAATGCTGCACTTACATCGGGGTATTTAGTAGAATTGTATGCAACAAATGCGGCGCCGATAATGCCCATTACTTTTTGTGCATCATTACCACCATGTCCAATACTAAATGCTCCTGAAGAAAGTAACTGCAGCCTTTTAAACATTTTTGCCATACGGAATGCATTGGGCGTTTTTATTTTTTCAGAATAGATATAAGCGCAAATGAAAATTAAAATCATAATCATTATTCCATAAACAATGATTCTATTATCGGCCTTATAAAAAGCTTTTGATAAAACCGGAACATCAATATTGTTGTCTTTTTCAGCCTTTATTTTTTCGGCAAGTTTTGTAGCACCTAAGGATTTATAGTTGGATAATAAAGGTGCTGCAGCGGTATAATTTAAAACAGCCCTTTCATAAACAGCTTGCTTTGAAACATCTTTTGCTGCTTCTTTTTGCAGCTTTTCTACGTTATAATATTTGGCTAAATTTTCTTTCAGCTTGTTTTGTTCAAAATAAGCAAAAAGGAACCAGGTAAAAATTCCGGCAAGTAAAATAACACCAATCTTGGCCCAAAGATTTCTTTTTATAGTTACCAGGGTTATAAATATTGAAATAATCATCCCAATAATTGGGGCAAGAAATATAAAGATGATGATCTCCGTTATTTTTTTTACTTCTACAATATTTCCAATAGAAGTAAATCCTTTGGTTAAAAAAGCATGTGTAATTGCGGCGCCTGCAAAGCCACCAATTAATGTGTGCGATGAGGATGAAGGGATACCATACCACCAGGTAAGCAGGTTCCAAAAAATGGCAGCAATTAAACCGGATAGTATTACCGGCAAAGTGATGAACTCGGCATGAACTGATTTACCAATGGTATTGGCAACCGCATGATCTTTAAAAATAAAATAGGCAACAAAATTAAAAAATGCTGCCCAGATAACAGCCTGTAATGGCGTTAATACTTTTGTGGAAACAATGGTGGCTATTGAGTTTGCGGCATCGTGAAATCCATTGATGTAATCAAAAATTAATGCTAAAATAACAATAACGATCAGCAACGTCATGAGTAACTATTTTGGGAAATTGATTTTAAAGGGAAAATGTATTAAGCGTATTTTACAATGATGCTTTCAATAACATTGGCCGCATCTTCGCATTTATCAGTTACAATTTCCATAACCTGATAAATTTCTCTTTTCTTAATTACCTCTTTTGCATCTGGTTCGGTTGCAAACAAACGCTCAATACTCATATCAAAAATATCATCGGCCTGGTTTTCTATACTGTTGATAGCAACCAATGCATCGGTAATTTTACGCATGTTTTTCATATTGCGTAACTCGGTAACGGCCTTGTGTACCTGCACACAACCAATTGCAATTAAATCAGCCATTTTTTGTATGCCGATATCATTGGGATTAACTCTGTAAAAATTAATTTTCTTTGCAGATGCATAAATATAATCAGCAATATCGTCCAGTGCAGACGCCAGGTAGTGAATATCTTCCCGGTCGAATGGGGTAATAAAATTTTTACCTAATTCCGTAAAAATATTATGGGTATAATCATCATTCACATGCTCCATATCTTCAATTTCCAGAATCAGTTTGGCTCTTTTATCAAAATCAGGTTCATGTACCACTTCTTTAAGCTTGTCGCCCATTTTAACTAATTCTTCAGCAACGTTTTCAAAAAGCTGATAAAAAACCCGGTCTTTAGGTAGAAATATTTTTAATATTGAATTGAAGCCCATAGAATTAACTTTTGCGCAAAAATAGCTTTAAAGGGAAGTAACTGCAACCGTTTTTAATTGTTAATGATAACTTAACAAAGCAATTTATAACTACAGTAAGCAAAGCTTTTAATTAGTTTGTTGTTTCATATGCAGCATGTTTTGCTTATATATTGTCATTAATTCATAAACTACTGTTAAATATTTTATATCTTTAGTTACATATATCACATTTTTTTAAACCAAATATACACTCATGAGAAAATTAAGCTTACTACTTGCTGTATTATTTTGCAGTACTGTAGCCGTATTTGCCCAGGTAAAAATAAAGGGCCGAATTACGGATTCAAAAGATGGTGCTCCTGTTGCGGGTGCAACTATTAAAGTAAAGGGTGAAAACGCCTCTACAGTATCTAATCCAGATGGTTATTTTGAAATAACCTCCAAATCAGGCAAATCGCTTGAAATTACAGAGATCGGTCATATTAATCAAACAGCTACTTACACCGGCACAGGTGATATGAGTATTGTTTTGGTTCCGGATACTAAAAATTTATCTGAGGTAGTTGTAACCGCCTTAGGTTTTACAACCCGTAAAGATAAAATTGCTTCCAGCCAAAGCACCGTAAAAGGAGCTGCTATTGTAAATTCTGGTGAAACCAGTGTGTTACAAGGTTTGGCCGGAAAGTCTTCTGGTGTTCAAGTACAACGATCCGGTGGCGATCCGGGTGCAGGTGCTTATATCCAGATTCGTGGACAAAGTACCATTACCGGTAATACCCAACCTTTGGTTATTATTGATGGTAATCCAGTGTTCAACAGTAACCTAGGTGGATCTACCCAGGGTGTATCGGAGCAATCCCGTTTAAGTGATATCAATCCAAACGATATTGCATCGGTAGAAGTATTGAAAAGTGCAGCTGCTGCTGGTTTATGGGGTACTGCTGCTGCAAATGGTGTAATCTTAATTACTACTAAAAAAGGTCGCAAAAGCGATAAAGTAAATATCAGTTTCTCTTCAACCATGTCAATGGATAAGTTGAATAAATCTGTTCCATTGCAAACCAATTATGGTCAGGGAACAAACGGTAGATTTAATACTACCAGTTCATCAAGCTGGGGTGATAAAATTGCCGACAGGGCAGGAACACCTGATGTAGGGAATACCACCGGCGAATATGTGTTATTATCGAATGGTACTAAACGCTACCCTTTATCAAATGGTACGGCAGCTAATGTACATGGTGGTAAAACTTCTAAGCAAGTGTATGATCATGCAACTGATTTGTTCCGTACTGGAACTTATTATGACAATAACATCTCTTTTAGTGGTGGTGATGAAAAATCAACTTTCTATGCAAGTATTGCCAACCTTACTCAAAAAGGTATCGCAAAAGCTGGCGCTGATTACGATCGTTGGGCTTTCCGTTTAAATGCAGACAGGCGTTTTGGAAGCAAGTTTAAATTAACGGCTGGTTTGGCTTATTCAAATGTAAGTTCAAACAGGGTACAACAAGGTTCAAACCTAAATGGGTTGTTCTTGGGTGGCTTACGTACGGCTCCTGATTTTAATGGGGAAATTTTTGAAGGAACTTACTATAATGCATCTGGTGTAGCATTTCCAAACAGGCAGGTTTCTTACCGTAACCCGATCGGAAAAAACACTTCATCTGGTTATGACAATCCTTTCTGGATTATGAACCGGATTAAAAACAAAACAATTGTGGATCGTTTAACAACCAATTTTGAAGCATCATTAAGTTTAACGAAGGATTTATCAATTGTTGAAAGAGCTGGTATTGATTATTATATTGATGGGAGAACAGAATACTTTCCATCATTAGCTTCGGGTGGTAACAATGGTGGTTTGTATACTAATCAAACCGTTACAGAACGTCAGTTTACAAACTCCCTTTTATTACGTTATAATAAAGATATCGCCTCAAAATTAAGTATGGATTTAGTAGTTGGTCACAACTATAACAGTCAATATTATTCAAACGTTGGAGCAACTGTAAGAAATTTTATCTTGCCTGATGCCCCACCTAGTTTGGGTAACTCACCTGCTGCTAACAGGGTGCCATTTAATAGTTTTACAAGAACCCGTAAAATGGCTGTATTGGGTCAGGCAAGTTTCGCTTTTGACAATATGTTGTTTTTAGATTTAACAGGTCGTAACGAGCAAGCTTCTACATACACTGGTTCAAATTTTTTCCCATCAGCGTCATTAGCCTGGCAGTTTACAAAAATGAAAGGCATGTCTGATTCAAAAGTGTTGACATTTGGTAAATTAAGGGCATCATGGGGTAAAGTGGGTGTAGAACCTCCTGCTTATGCTTCTAATACTTTTTTCACTCCTTTATCCGAGTTTGAAGGATGGGGTGGCGGATTGGATGCCTCTTCGGCAACTTATGGTGGTGGATTTTCGAGAAGTGCTATTCAAGGAAATGCAAATTTGCAACCAGAAATTAAAAAAGAATATGAGCTGGGCACCGATTTACGTTTCTGGGGTAATAAAGTAAGTTTAAGCTTTACTTATTATCAAAACAAAACAACCGGTGCTATCTTCTCTGTACAGGTGCCAAGTTCAACTGGTTTCGACAATACCTTAGCAAACGCTGGTACATTGGAGAACAAAGGGGTTGAAGTTGATTTAGGATTACAATTGTATAAGAAGAAAGACTTTACTATTAGTTCTAACTTCATCTTTTCAAAAAACAAGAACACCGTTCTTAGTTTGAAAGGAACTCAATCTATTTTCTTAAATGGATTTACGGGTAGCAGTTCAAGAGCTGTGGAAGGATATAGTGTAGGTACTTTATGGGGTGAAGATTTTGAGCGTGATAACAAAGGTGCTTTGGTATTAAATGCCAATGGTTTCCCGGTTGGTAAAGCTTCTAATGAGCAAATAATTGGTAACTCAAATCCAGATTGGACAGGTTCTGCTACTTTAAGCTTCCAATACAAAAACTTAACTGTAAGTGGATTGTTTGAGCATGTGCAAGGTGGAGATGTTTGGAATGGTACCAGAGGTGCATTAAATGTATTTGGTAAGCCAGCCGCTATCGGTAACGAAACCGTTTCTTCAGTGGCTTTGAAAAATGCAGCCGGAACAACTATTGCAGCTGGAACGCCATTCCGTGGAAATATTGGTGATTTTGGTGCAGGACCAGTTGCTTTAGATGAAAAATGGTATAACAATTTGGGAGGTGGTTTTAACGGACCTGGAAAACAATTTGTTGAAAAAGGAACCCGTACCCGTTTACGTGAAGTATCTATTGGGTATTCTATTAATGGAGCTAAGTTTAAAGCTAAAACCAAATTACAATCAATTGATTTTTCTATCAGTGGTCGTAATCTTGCTTTGTGGACAAAATATACCGGTATTGACCCAGAGACTAACTTAACGGGTCCTTCTAACGGTCGTGGATTGGATTATTTTAATAACCCAAGCACAAGGTCTTATTTCTTCACAATCAAGATCAACTATTAATCACCTTAAAAGAAAAATAAAATGAAAAAGATACTATCAATCATACTATTTACAAGTGCCACAGCAAGTATGTGGAGTTGTAAAAAATCATTTGAGGAAATCAATATAAGTCCTAATTCAGCTACGGATGCCACAACAGAATTATTGTTGACTGGCGCACAGGTTTCCAGTATTTTATTTTACGAAGGCGATGTGGTTCGTACTGCAGGTATGTGGTCGGGCTCTTTCACCGGAAACGATCGCCAGTATTTGGGATTGTGGCAATATGTTACTGCTGCAGGCGATTATGATGGCGCCTGGAGTACTGGTTACCGGGGTGTAATTGGTGCTACAAAAGTTATTCAAAACAAAGCTGCTGCCATCAACAACAAGATTGTGGTAGGTATTGCACAGGTTATGAGAGCACAAGCTGCTGGTACCGCTGCTGATTTATGGGGCGATGTTCCATTTTCAGAAGCTGGAGATGCAGTAACTTATCCAAAACCAAAGTTTGATGGACAGGTTGCCGTTTATGCAGGCGTTCAAAAATTATTGGATGATGCAATTGTTAATCTTACCAGTGGGGTAGGTATTAATCCAGGTTCAAAAGACATCTTTTATGCTGGTAGTACTGCCAAATGGATTAAAGCTGCTTATTCTTTAAAAGCAAGATTTTATTTGCATACAAAGGATTACCCTAATGCTTATGCAAATGCTTTATTGGGTATAAATTCTCAGTCGGGTGATATGATTGCCAATCATGCAAATGCATACAACTCAGATTTTAACCTGTTTTATTCTTTTTGTG
>JANPAP010000286.1:0-2834 GCA_031429975.1 Chitinophagaceae bacterium | reverse complement strand
CAGCCAATACAGGAAAAATATTCATTAAACCAACATCAGGAATTGCTCCTTTCAGTTTTTCAAAAGACTCTGGAGTAATTTATCAAGTTGCTGATTCATTTATCAATTTGCTGCCCGGCTTATATTACATAAGGGTTAAGGATGCTGTTGGCTGTTACTTCGATATTAATTCTACCATTGGTATTGGGCCGGGTGTTTCCGCAACAGACAGCACTGTAAAATCTGCATGCAGTATTGCAACAACTGGTAAAATATTTATACGCCCTGGAATCGGTATTGCGCCATTTAGTTTTTCAAAAGAAAAACTACAACCTACAGCATCTGTAACTTTTATGGTATAGGAGCCAGATGCAATGCTGGTAATAAGCGGAGATGATTGCGGAACAACCAATCCGGGAATAGAATAACTATAAGGCGCAATTCCTGATGTAGGTACTACAACATTTATACTTCCGTTTGAAATTCCCCTGCAACTGGCATTTGTTGAAGTTGCAGTTGTGGTAAAACCGCTATTTGCTTCAACAGAAGTTGATAAGATAAATAAACAACCTGCATTATCTTTTACTGTAATTGTATAATCATTTGGGGTTAGTCCACTAAAAATATTAGAGGGTTGAAAACTATTATTATCAAGTTTATAAGAATAGCCTGGAGTACCCAAACTAGCTGTTACTAAAATAGAACCATTTGCAGCTTGAATACAAGATGCATTAGTTGGGGTAGCAGTTGCTGAAAGGGTACTTAAACTTGAAATGGTAATATCTTTTGTTACAGAACAACCCGACGATATATTTTTTACAATAATGCTATAAGTGCCAGGTGCTTTTACAAATACAGGAGAAACCTGAAATGTTGAACCCCCATCAATTGAATATTGATAGTTGGCTCCAACCGGACTGGTAATGGTGATTGTTCCTGTTGTTGCGGTACCACAGGGTGCAGGGGTTACATTTTCAGCAATAATTGGGGGGGTACCCGAAAGTGTTACCCGAACGGTATCGGCTCCATAAATTTCAACATTGGGGTCATCAAATTTTGTGTAAGTTGATTTTACAATATAAGTAGTATTGGCAGTAGGACAAATATTTGGGAAGTTAACTTGAAATAAACCATTGCCAGCACTGGTAGTATCACCAGTTGCAATAAGCGTACCTGCTAAATCAAATAGCTGCACTTTTTTGTAAGATGATGGGCCGGTTTTAGGAATAAAGCGCCAGGCTTCGTTCATGTTTGGATTACCCCATAATGGGCTGGAAGCGGCTCTTCCTGTAGGCATGATTCCTTTATCTCTGTCATAGTTTTGTAAGCCAATCATACCTCTTCCCTGATTCCAGGAAGTGCAAATTTCACGGCCGTAAACAAAAATATCAATGATCCCGGTGCCTTCGTATAATACAATTTGATACGTATTATTTATTAAATTTTGACAAGCGGTATTGTATGTAGGAACTTTATAAAAACTCAATATCCATTTTCTGTGAGGGGCATTTCCAATTACTTCATATTTTATTCTTTGCGTTGGAGAGGTTGTATAAAAAGGATTGATATCCATATATACGCCCATAATTAATGCACGGTCATATTTTGTACTTGGTAAATCAACGGGAGTAGCTGTAGATCCGCTTGCAGTTAAACCCGTACCCGTAGTTAATATGCCATAATGAGAAGAAGCATTTGCTTTTGAAAGATCAAAGGAAACTAATCCATTGGTACTGGCTACCAATCCTGCATAAATAATCCCGTAAAACGGAAAATCAAAAGGTAAATTTATAATATCAGTATAAGTGTCATCCTGATTAAGATTGGTTGGAGTACCAGGTAAATCGGGCCGTACTGGTGGAGTAAAACAACCAGCTCCGCTAATTGAGTTAACGTTGTAGTCATTCGATCCGGAATGGATATCAGGTATAAATGCTTTAAGCGTTATACAGGTTTGAGAACAATTTAAAACGGTATCTTTTGTACAATTAAATACAAATCCATTTTGGGCAATTAAAGCTGTTGTAAATAAAAAATAACCTACAACCAGAGCAAGTTTTTTCATGAAATTTCAGTTAAACTAAACGTGGCTTTAAAATTAGGGTAATTAATTAATAATTGTTGTAGTAGGATGTATAGTCTTACTATATATTAATTTGCTAAACGATCTATTTTTCAACAGAATATTAAGATTCTACAAAAAAATACACTTATAAACAGGAGAGATTTAAATTTTATATAATTTGTAGAAGGGTTGCAAGTGCAAAAAAATGTAGATTTGCGGCATGATGTCATCGGATAAACAATGCATTAAGGTAGCCATATTAGACTTGTATGAGGGATTTGCAAATCAGGGTATGCGTTGTATACGGGAATTATTAAATCAGTTAAGCGATACCAATTGGATTGATATTAGTTGGGATGAATTTGATGTAAGGCAAAAGAATGAGGTACCCGATTTAAGTTATGATATTTTTATTTCAAGCGGTGGGCCAGGTAGCCCGTTGGATAGTGAGGGTAGTGATTGGGAAAAAGTATATTTTAATTGGTTACAGCAGGTAGAACATTGGAATAACAATGAGGCAACAGGCCAGAAAAAATATGTATTTTTTATTTGTCACTCTTATCAGCTAGCCTGCAGGTATTTTAAAGTTGCACAGGTTTGTAAAAGAAAGAGTACCGCATTTGGCGTTTTTCCTGTTCATTTATTAAAGGATGGTATGAAGGAATTGGTATTTGATGGAATCAAAGATCCCTTCTATGCAGTTGATAGTAGAGATTATCAGGTTGTTGAGCCAAATCATAATCAGCTTCATCAAATGGGGGCTTCAATTTTGGCAATTGAAAAAGAGCGG
>JANPAP010000285.1:0-1545 GCA_031429975.1 Chitinophagaceae bacterium | reverse complement strand
TTAAGGTTACTTGGCAGGGATGGCTGGAAGCAATCATCTGAAAGCTGCTCCAGTCGAGCTTATTATCCAGTGTGTCTTTTATGTTGATGTTAAAGGCAGTATCGGTTCCACTGTTTTGAAACCGGATGGTATAAGTAAGATATTTATCAGCAGCTAATTCTTTTAAAGTAATGCTGCCGCCATGATTTTCCTTTTTATCATTGGGGTCGTAACTGCCACTTACGGTATTTACAAGCAAAGCCAAATTATCAGCAGGGGCAGCGTCGCCGCTGCTGTCAATCATTGCCGATGCAAAAAGCTGGTTGCCTAATTGTACAATTGGAATTATTGGAACCGTAAATTTAATGTTGATAATTCCAGAAAATCCGGGAGGCATAGTTGCTAAATTCCAAATCAAAGTATCTCCCGAAATGCTGCTTTGAATTGGGGTTGCACTTTGTAAAATCAACCGACTGTCTTTTACAAAACGAAGTTTTAAGTTGGCAGGCGTATCGGTACCATTGTTATTAAAATAAATGCGGTAATTAAAATCAAACCCCGGCCTTGCAATATCTGTACTGATTGCACTTAATGCAAGATCTCTTATTCCGGGAATGGGGTGTACAGCAAAATTTACCGTATCGTTATTTTTATAAGTATTGAAAATGCTGTTTGCATTTGTAGGTGTTGCAGTAAAATAAGGATGTTGTATTTGGATGCTGGTATTGAAAGTTCCGGTATCAACCGGGTTGGCATAAAAGCCCTGTTGCGGTACTGATGCCAAACTAAATCCTTGTTTTTTGGAACTGATAATTGCTTTATTAAAATCCGCTTCGCCGGCATCGTACTGGTTATTATTATTGGCATCTATAAAAACCCGGCCGCTGATAATATTGCTGCCAGCCAGTTTTACAATCCAACAATCGTAGCCGCCATGATTACCCGAAACCTGGTTATCGTTCGAATTGGTATATCCCACTACAATAAATTCGTTGCCCGATGGTAAAACTTTTATGGCTTTAAAATAGTCGTTGTTGCTGCCTCCATAATTTTTATCGGAATAAGTTGCAAAGGGTACAAAGCCAATATAAGCATCGGCCATACCGTAATTTAAATCCACTGTCCCATTATTGTGGTACATACTGCCCACGCCAATAAATGCGGTATCATTTAACGATAAAATTCCGTGAGGGCTTTGAAACGATTTACTAAGAAATTCGGTAGTACCACCTTGATCGGAACAAATACCCGTTAAGGTAACCGGTAACGAAGCGTTAATGATAAATTTAGGAGTACACAATGGAGCGTAGGTACCGGTTCTTGCATAATTAAATCTGTTGTTGGTTTTTGATAAACTGCCGTTTGATGTAAAACGGTTTGCCAAATTCCTGTCCATGCTTATGATGGCACCAGTAGTTTGGTTTATTTTTAAAGTATAATCATCATAGCCATCTCCCACCGGAATGGGGCCATCGCCGCCGTCGGATCCGGGATGAACGGCTGCAATTATTTCGAGGGTATTAATTTGAATCAGATCACTCACTCCGTCGGTTGCCCAATTTCCAT
>JANPAP010000284.1:0-3822 GCA_031429975.1 Chitinophagaceae bacterium | reverse complement strand
GTTATTTCATTTGTTTACACACGCCATGTTTAAAGCCTTGTTGTTTTTGGGCGCAGGTGCAGTCATTCATTTTGTTCATAGCAATGATTTACAACAAATGGGCGGCTTAAGAAAATTAATGCCCGTAACCCATATTACATTTTTAATTGCCTGTTTGGCAATTGCCGGAATACCGCCTTTTGCTGGATTTTTTAGTAAGGAAGAAATTTTATTGGCAGCATACCAACGCAATACCGCTATTTATTATATTGCCCTGTTTACTTCGGGGCTTACCGCATTTTATATGTTCCGTTTGTACTTCAGTATTTTCTGGAATAAAGCAACAACCACTCATAGTAATCATCAGAGTGAAGGAGGATGGACTATGTTGTTTCCATTGCTGATACTTGCACTGGCAGCATGTTCTGTAGGATTTATACCTTTTGGAAATTTTGTTAGTTCCGATGGGAAACAATTGATTTCCGAAATGCATTTAAGCTTTTCAATTGCCCCCGTTGCATTGGGATTGATTGGAATTTTTACCGCCATGTGGTTGTATAAAAATGAAAATAATAAGGCCGATAAATTTGCTGCTTCAATGGGTGGATTGTATAAAGCGGCTTATCAAAAATTTTATATTGATGAATTGTATTTGTTCATCACAAGAAAACTGATTTACAATCTGATTGGAAAACCTGCTGCCTGGTTTGATAAAAATATTGTGGATGGATTGGTAGATGCTACCGGAAACGGAACTACTTCCATTGCTGAAAAAATAAAAGGAATGCAATCGGGGAAAGTGCAGCAGTATGCTATTTACTTTTTGTTTGCAGTAATTGGCTTGGCGGTATTGTTTATTTATGTTTGGAAATAATAAAATTGCTGATTAAAAAAATAGCAGCAATAAAATATAAAAACGGATGAATTTATTATTACTGATATTGATTCCATTGATTACGGCAATTGCTGTTGTGGCAGTACCTTCAAAAAATCAGGCAAAATGGATGGCATTGGCGGGTGCTACTGCACAGTTGCTGTTGGCCTTTTTATTGTATGCTGCATTTCATAAAGAAAGAGCAGCGGGTAATACGGCGCAGTTTCTTTTTAATTTGCAATACAAATGGTTTCCTAGTTTGCATATTTCTTTTCATCTGGCAGTGGATGGTATTTCGGTGGCGATGATCATGCTTACTGCATTAGTGGTGATAGCAGGGGTGCTGGTTTCATGGAATGTCAGCCACATGACAAAAGAATATTTCTTCCTGCTGATTCTTTTGAGCATGGGGGCTTATGGATTTTTTATTTCTGTTGATCTTTTTATTCTTTTCTTCTTTTTAGAGTTGGCAGTAATACCCAAATATTTATTAATTGGTATTTGGGGCAGTGGCAAAAAAGAATATGCTGCCAATAAACTGGCGCTGATGTTAATGGGCGGCTCTGCGTTGGTGTTAGTAGGTATGTTGGGGCTTTATATTGGCATGCCTGAAAAAACTTTCGACCTCATTCAATTATCAACTTTGCAAATACCGGTGGCCATACAAAAAGTTTGTTTTCCATTATTATTTGTTGGCTTTGGGGTGTTCACTGCATTGTTTCCATTTCATACCTGGGTACCCGATGGACATTCATCGGCACCAACAGCAGGGTCGATGTTTTTGGCAGGTATTTCCATGAAACTCGGTGGCTACGGCTGTTTACGGGTAGCCGTTTACCTGATGCCAGAAGGCGCAAAAGAATATGCCAACATCATTATAGCATTATCTACCATCGCAATTTTGTATGGGGCATTCGCTACAATGATGCAGAAAGATTTGAAATACATTAATGCATATTCTTCCATCAGCCATTGTGGTTTTGTTTTGCTGGGTATTGGCATGTTAACCAAAACAGCTATCACTGGTGCCGTTATGCAAATGGTGAGTCATGGATTAATGACGGCGCTTTTCTTTGCAGTTATTGGCATGATTTACGATCGTACACATACCCGTGATGTAAATCAAATGGGCGGATTGTTGAAAGTAACGCCATTCATTTCTACGGTATTATTTATTGTGGGCTTGTGTTCGCTGGGGTTGCCGGGACTTAGTGGATTTGTTGCAGAGATGACCATCTTTATGGGATCCTGGCAACATGAAGATGCGTTTCACCGCATTGCAACCATTGCTGCTTGTATGTCGATTGTGGTAACAGCCGTTTATATTTTAAGTGTAATTGGTAAAGTGGCCATGGGGCCAATAAAAGAAAATTATTTACAAATTACGGATGCAACCTGGAATGAAAAATTGGCTGCCATTATTTTGGTAGCGGGAATTCTCGCCATTGGTATTGCGCCATTTTGGTTAAATGATTTAGTAAGCCCGGGTGCCGGAATTATTATGCAAAAAATTTTAACTGTAAAATAAAATTTCACTGGATGAATGAATTCCTCTCTTTAATGAAACCTGAATTGCTGATAACGATTATCATCTTTTTGCTCCTGTTTATAAAATTGGGAAAGGGGATGAATAATGCCAGCTTGCTTTTATTGATACAGGTTTTGTTATTAGTAAATCTTGTTGCCGGCGCAGCTTATAGTGAGGAGGGTAGCCTGTTTGGAGGCATGTATAAAACGGGTGCATTGATTGCAGTTCAAAAAAATATTTTAAATGCAGCGTTGTGGTTAGTATCCTTATTGTTTGCTGATTGGTTTAAAAAATGTATACATCTGGCAGAATATTTTATGTTGATGTTGTCATCATTATTAGGAATGTTTTTTTTATTATCGAGTGGAAATTTTTTGATGTTTTATTTATCGCTGGAGCTGGCATCAATTCCTGTTGCCGCAATGGCCAATTTTGATTTGCACAAAAAACTATCCTCCGAAGCAGGCATGAAACTGATTTTAACTTCAGCCTTTTCATCAGGTATTTTACTGTTTGGTATTTCATTGGTTTATGGATCAACCGGAACCATTCAGTTTGATGCAATCCCTGTATTGCTTACTGGCAGCAACTTACAGATAATGGCTTTTGTTTTTTTATTCGCTGCATTTGCATTTAAATTATCGGTAGTGCCCTTTCATTTATGGACCGCCGATGTGTACCAGGGAGCACCGATGGCAACCACTGCTTTTCTTTCGGTGATTTCAAAAGGCGCATTTGCATTTGTATTTACAATTACGTTGTATAAAGTTTTTCAGCCCCTGCAGGAGGTTTGGTATAATATGATAATGATGTTGTCGGTGCTTAGTATGGTTGTTGGAAACCTCTTTGCATTGCGGCAGCAAAACATCAAACGCTTTTTGGCTTTTTCATCCATTGCACAAGTGGGTTTTATATTAGTAGGTATCAGTAGCAATGCAGTGGATGGCACGGCTTCAGTAGTTTATTTTGTGTTGATTTATGTTTTCTCCAACCTTACAGCTTTTGCGGTTGCCAGCAGCATTGAATCAGCAACCAGTAAAACTTCCATCGATGATTATAAGGGCATGTATAAAACAAATCCATTACTAAGTTGGATGATGGCACTGGCATTATTTTCATTGGCAGGCATTCCGCCAACAGCCGGTTTTTTTGGAAAATTATTTTTGATAACAGCCGGTGCAGCACAGGCAAATTATGTGTTTATTGTAATTGTTGCATTAAACCTGGTGGTGTCGCTTTATTATTATTTAAAAATAATCAGGGCTATTTTTATGGAGAAAAATGAAAACCCAATTGGGAAAATTCAATTGTCATTTTCAATAAAATTGGGGTTGATAATTTGTGCAACAGGTATTTTATTCACGGGTTTAGTTGGATGGATTTATGATTATATCAGGGCGGTAAGTTGAGAGGAAAAGTCAAAAGTAAAAAGTCAAAACCA
>JANPAP010000283.1:0-4334 GCA_031429975.1 Chitinophagaceae bacterium | reverse complement strand
GGCATATAAATCATCAGCAGCCTGTTGGGTTAAAAAATTATAAGCTTTTTCAAAACCATCCCTGCCATAAAAATCATCTGCATTAATAACAGCGAAAGGCTCATTTACTATGCCTTTGCAACAAAGTACCGCATGCGAAGTGCCCCAGGGTTTTTTCCGCTCTTCCGGTATTACTCGATCCCCAACAAATTTGGTTAACTCTTGAAAAGCAAATTCTACTTTTATTTTTCCTTCCAGTTTATCACTGAAATTTTCTCTGAACATGGTTTCAAATTCTTCTCTTATTATAAATACTACTTTGCCAAATCCTGCACGGATAGCATCATAAATGGAGTACTCCATAATTGTTTCTCCACTCGGACCAAAGCCTTGTGTTTGCTTCATACTTCCATATCTGCTTGCCATTCCTGCTGCCAATATTACTAATGTTGGTTTCATAATTTATTTTGTTTGCTTTTAAAATTCGAAATTGTGTTGGCGAAAATAATACAAACCCACAAATCATAAAAAATTTGCTAGTCGATTATTCAAATATAACAACCAATTTACTAGAAGGCGAATTAATGCTAAAAAAGAAAGTTAGTCTTTCTGTTATTCGATTAGATAAAATACATTCAATAATATCGGGCAATAAACTTTTTAAACTAAATTATTTTCTTGAAAAAATTAATGAACAACCCATAAAAAAAATAATCAGTTTTGGTGGCGCATATTCCAATCACCTTGTTGCAACTGCATTTGCCTGCAATCAAAAAAACATTGATTGCATTGGAATTGTAAGAGGAGAAAAACCTGCATTGCTTTCACAAACATTAATACAATGCAGTACCTATGGCATGCAGTTAGTATTTATCAGCAGGGCCGAATATGAAAAAAAAGATGAGCCCGATTTTATTGAAAATTTAAAAACACAATTTGGCGATTGCTTGATTATTCCGGAAGGAGGCTATCATTACTTAGGGGCAAAAGGTGCAGCAGAAATAATGAATTTTATAAATTCTGACAGCACCCATATTTGCTGTGCAACCGGCACCGCCACTACAATTGCAGGTTTACTGATGAAAGCAACAGCACATCAAAAGCTGATTGCTTTCCCGGTTTTAAAAGGCATGACGGATATTGAAAACAGGATTTCATTCTTAACAAATAATCAAGCAAATCTGGATCAATTACACATTGAAAACAATTATCATTTTGGAGGCTATGCAAAAAAAACGCCAGCCTTAATTGCGTTCATGAACCAGCTTTATCAGCAATACCAATTACCTACAGATTTTGTTTACACCGCCAAAATGATGTTCGGCGTTTTTGATTTAATTGAAAATGATTTTTTTAAACCAGGCAGTAAAATTACCTGCATTCATACCGGAGGTTTACAAGGCAATGTTTCTTTACCAACTAACAGTTTAACTTTTTAATTAAATACACTTGCCTTTATCTTTGCCAGCAATCATTAAAATTTCCAACTTAAATAAGCAATGCAAAAACAAATTTATATTGTAATTTTTTTTCTTAGCCTTATCTCTGCAAAGTCATTTGCACAGGATACCTTACCCCGGATTACAGTAAAAAACTTCAACGAAAAAATTATTATCAGCTGGAAAAAAACTTATGGCGCTAAAATTAGTAATATCAATATCCAGCGATCTGCAGATAGTTTGCGGAATTTTAGAACCATCGGCACGGTGTTAGAACCAATGAACAGCGAAAACGGATATGTGGATACGAAAGCACCCAATAGCAATTTATTTTACCGGGTATTTGTAGCTTTTGAAGGAGGTGCTTATGTTTTTACAAATTCATACCGACCCGTTAAGGATACTATTGTTGCAATTGCAAATCAACCAGTAATTATAAAATCAGATTCATTAAAAACGGCACCGGCAGTTCCTGCAATACCCGTTCCCAAAGGGTTTGTAGCCAGTAAATATATTTTTACCGGTAAGGATAACAATGTCATTATTGATTTATCCGATGCTGGCATCAGTAAATATTCAATCCAGTTTTTTGATGAAAAACACAATACTGTTTTTGAAATTCACAAAATAATCGAACCCTATTTGGTAATTGAAAAAATGAACTTCTTACATTCGGGTTGGTTTTATTTTAAACTTTTTAACAACGGGGTATTAAAAGAAAAAAATCAGTTTTACATTCCCAAAGAAGGAAAAACAGGAATACCTCCTGAAGAAGCCAACAAAATTTTTAAATAAAAATTTACTGTTGATAAATTGCATTAAAAACTTTTGCAAAATTTGATGCTATTTTATCTTTTACATCCTGCATCAAAATTGGCTGTTGCAATTCTTTTTCTATTGAAGTTACCTGCTTGTTTTGAATACCGCAGGGAATGATATGATTAAAATACTGGAGATCTGTATTTACATTTAATGCAAAGCCATGCATGGTTATCCACCGGCTGCAACGTAAGCCCATGGCGCATATCTTACGTTCCCTCCCTGGCTTATCGGTATCAATCCACACACCGGTTTCGCCCTTGCTTCTTTCTCCTTTAATACCATATTCCGCCAAAGTTAAAATGATCACTTCTTCTAATTCACGAAGGTAGCGGCCAATATCCGTATAATATTTTTCGAGGTCTAAAACCGGATACCCAACTATTTGTCCGGGGCCATGAAAAGTAATATCTCCTCCCCTGTTGGTTTTATAAAATTCAATACCCTTGGCAGCTAACTGTTCATCATTAATCAACACATTATCCATACTACCACTTTTACCCAGGGTATAAACAGGAGGATGCTCACACATCAAAAAATAATGTTGGGTATCTAAATTTTCATTTACAAATTCAGTTGCTAAAGCCCCCAAACCCTGCACTGTAGCAGCATTTTCAGCCATTGCCTTTTTCCGGTTCAGCAAAATAGATTTTACCTGCACATTTTCTTGTAGCAATTTTTCCTGATAATCCCAGGCCGATTGATAATCGATTTTTCCTAAATCTTTGTATATAACGAGGTGCTTATCCAATGCAATTGATTTACTTTGCAAAGTTAGGGAATGAGCGGAAAGTCAAAAGTCAAAAGTCAAAAATCAAAAGTCAAAAGGCAATAGGCAAAAGGCAAAATTTAAAAGTAAAAAGTAAAAAACAAAAAATTGAAATCATTTTGATTAAGCATTAAGCACTAACTTTTGGGTTTTGAATTTTTACTTTTGACTTTTTAAAAACCCTTGCATAATAAAAACTAAAAAATGAGCGAAGAAGAAATATCAGAAAGCGAAGAATTATACGAACGACTTACCATCGAAATTGCAAAAGGACAAGAACCCTTACGAATTGATAAATTTTTGATGGCAAGAATTGAAAATGCTACCCGAAATAAAATACAGTTGGGTATTGAAAATGAAATGGTATTGGTAAACGACAAACCAATAAAGGCAAATTACAAAGTAAGGCCGCTTGATAAAATTGTTGTGTTTACCAACCGGCATCCCGACAGCAATGAAATTGTACCCGAAAATATTCCGCTGAATATTCAGTACGAAGATGAAGATTTGTTGATTGTAAATAAAGTTGCAGGAATGGTGGTGCACCCCGGCAGTGGCAATTATAGTGGCACATTAATAAATGGAATTGCCTGGCATTTAAAACAACAAAATCCCAATTTGGATGAAAACGAATTGCAGCGTTTTGGCATGGTACACCGCATTGATAAAAATACCACTGGCTTATTGGTGTTGGCAAAAACGCCATTGGCAATGACTAATTTAGCCAAGCAATTTTTTAATCACACGGTACACCGCCGTTACATTGCATTGGTATGGGGCGATTTTGAAGAAGATGAAGGAACCATTACCGGGCATGTGGGCAGGCACCAGCGTTTACGAAAATTATTTACTACCTACCCCGATGGTGAACATGGAAAAGATGCCATTACACATTACAAAGTTTTGGAGCGGTTTAATTATGTAACGCTGGTAGAGTGCAGGCTCGAAACCGGCCGTACACACCAGATTCGGGTGCATATGCAACACCTCGGGCATCCACTTTTTAATGACGATTTTTATGGTGGCGACCGCATTGTAAAAGGCACCGTGTTTACCAAATACAAACAGTTTGTTGATAATTGCTTCGACCTTTGCAAGCGACAGGCATTGCATGCAAAAGAACTTGGCTTTATACATCCTACTACAAAAGAACCCATGCATTTTGAAAGTGATTTGCCAGAGGATATGGAAAAGGTAATTGAAAAATGGAACACTGCGCATGAGTGACTCACTAAAGATCGATTTTCAGTGGCTGTGCCGTGCGCAGAGCAGCGAGTTTGACCGCGCATTCTCAGCGGAAATCGGTGTGGCGCTGGGTGACTCGTGGC
>JANPAP010000282.1:0-1759 GCA_031429975.1 Chitinophagaceae bacterium | reverse complement strand
CAGCAGTAAAGGAAGCATTATTTGTCGCACAAATTGCAGCATCAACTGGTTGTGTAGTTACAACCGGAACCCCTTTTGATTCGCCAATTACAAAATCAGTGAAACCTGTTAGTCCGGTACATTGGGTACTGGTTGAAGTTCTGGTACCATTGGTTGTGGTTGACCATGCAGATCCATCATATCTTCTAACAATCAGATTGGCTGTATTTGCTCCTCCGTTGATATCGGTTGGATTAATAAAATTAAAAGTAGCATCATAAGTACCGGCAACGCCACTATTGGTTAATGTCCAGTAACGCTTGATGGTTTTAGTATCATCCAATCCCGAAGTTGTGATAGATGCATGATTGCCATCTGCCTGTGTAACAGATGCTGTTATATTTCCCGGAGTTGTAAATGCGGTAAAGTTTAATGTAGCCGGACGGTAATTTCCTGCACCGCCGATTTCAAAAGTTTTAGAACCGGTTGCTGCAAAATTCTTTTGCAGGTTACCAATTACCCAACCGGTACCACCACCTGCAACCGAACCAGTAGATGGAATGATTACTTTAAAACTATTGGTAGTTATTTTTCCAGCAGTGAATGATAACAATGTACTGATAGTAAGGTCTGCACTGATAGTTACATTTGCAGCATTTGCAATGGTAATATTTGCTGCCGTATTAGATGGGAATAAGCCGGCAGGGATTGTTTGTGCCGACCCTCCGTTAAAGGTTACAGTGCCAGTTCCCACTCCAAAAACAATGTTTCCACCGGCAGTTGATGAAGTTCCTCCTATCCGGAAGATATTGCCGTTTACATCCAAATTACCAGCGGTAAATACAGCACTGGTTAAAGCATTAAATGTAGTACCTAAAGTTACCGTACCGCTGCTGGTTCGGTTAATGGTTAAATTGGCAACCCCATTGGTGGTTGGATTGGTTGTTTGATCAAATCGGACAGTTCCAAAAGCACCTGTGCCTAAAATAGTTAAGCTGGATGCACTGCTTCCTTTAAATAAACCTGTTCCACTAATAGTTGAAGCTACGCCTGCTTTACCTAATGTAAGGGCATTACCATTCAAATCAAAAATATCAGTTGAACTGCTTAATGTAATTGCATTACCACCATTAGGGCCTTCAGTTAAAAGATTAGTTAATAACTGCACACTGCCGGATGCTTTGGTAACCACTACATAATCAATATTGAATGGCGCCGTTGCTGTGCCACCAACAGTTTGTGTACCGGCACCAGTAAAGAAGACCGCTCTTGCATTAGCATTGAATATTGCATTATCAACATAGTTGCCTGTCAATTCAAGATCACCGCCGACTGCACCAGAAAGATTTACAATAGCTGTTGTATTGCTATTACCGTTACTAAGGTTTACTCCTTTTAAACGCTGGCTGGTGGTATTGCTGCCTGTATTTAAAGAGATAGTTCCGTCATTTACAATATTGCCTAAAAACTCAACTCCCACTCCGCTGCCATTACCGGTTGTTAAATCCGCAACAGAAAAAACACTACTCAAATTCACAGTGAGGTTACCAGATGCTTTTTTATAAGAGTTGGCACCATTCACCACCGTTAAAGTGGTGCTGTTGCTAAGGATAATATTAGCTGGATAGCCTGCTCCACTGGTTGCATTCCATTCTGCACTGCGGCCATAAGTGCCTCCGCTATTATATATTAAAGTAGAACTGCCACCATAAGTAACAGCGTTGGTATTCACAAAACCGCCTGTATTTATTTGTAAAGAAGTTCCAATGGTAGCTGCAGT
>JANPAP010000281.1:0-3373 GCA_031429975.1 Chitinophagaceae bacterium | reverse complement strand
AAATAAAAGTAAGAATCAAGGTAGCAATATGGCTTCCATCAACATCAGCATCCGTCATGATGATTAATTTGTGATAGCGAAGCTTGGTTAAATTTAAAGCCTTGGGATCTTCTGGTGTACCAATTTTTACACCTAAAGCGGTAAACATATTGCGGATCTCCTCATTATCATAAATTTTATGCTCCATTGCTTTTTCCACATTCAAAATTTTACCTCGTAATGGAAGGATTGCCTGAAAACTACGGTCACGTCCTTGCTTGGCTGTACCCCCTGCCGAATCTCCCTCTACCAGATATAATTCACAACGGTGTGGATCCTTATCACTGCAATCGGCCAGCTTACCAGGTAAACCACCACCACTTAGCACACTTTTACGCTGCACCATTTCCCTGGCCTTTTTAGCTGCTGCCCGGGCTTGTGCTGCAAGAATTACTTTTTGTATAATGGTTTTAGCATCTTTAGGATTTTCTTCCAGATAAGCAGTAAGAACTTTGCTTAGGGTCGAATCTACCACACCCATCACTTCATTATTACCTAACTTGGTTTTTGTTTGACCTTCAAACTGGGGCTCAGGAACTTTTACAGATATGATGGCGCTTAATCCTTCACGGAAATCATCGCCCTCAATTTCAACCTTTGCTTTTTCAAACATGCCTTCCTTTTCACCATAGCTTTTAAATACCCTGGTAATGGAACGACGGAAGCCGGCAACATGCGTACCTCCTTCAATAGTATTAATATTATTTACGTAGCTAAAAAGATGCTCCTGATATCCAGTGTTATAAATCATGGCAACCTCAACCATTACATTACTGGCAACATCATGCCCATCGCAATAAATAACAGTAGGCAACAGTGAATTGCGGTTGGCATTTTTATCCAACATTTCAACAAATTCTACAATACCTCCTTCGCTATAAAATGTTTTTGTATAAGTCTTACCATCATCATCAATTTCTCTTAAATCATTAATATGGATGGTGATTTTTCTGTTAAGGAATGATAACTCTCTTAAACGGGCTTCTAATATTTCACGGTTGTAAACACTTGTAATAAAAATGCTAGTATCGGGCCAAAACTGAACGGTAGTACCATGTTTATCAGATACCCCTGTTTCTCTAACCGGATATTGAGGAATTCCTTTTGCATATTCCTGTTCAAAGGATTTTCCATCCCGGTTAACCATTACATGCAACTTGCTGCTTAATGCATTTACACAACTTACACCTACTCCATGTAAGCCACCAGAAACTTTGTACGAATCTTTATCAAATTTTCCACCGGCATGTAAAACCGTCATTACAACTTCCAAAGCACTGCGATTTTCCTTGGTATGCATACCGGTAGGAATACCACGTCCATCATCTACAACCGTTATTGAATTATCTTCATTAATGGTTACGGTAATATTTTTACAATGCCCGGCAAGCGCCTCGTCGATAGAATTATCTACTACTTCGTAAACCAAGTGATGCAAGCCTTTTACACCAATATCACCAATATACATGGCGGGGCGTTTTCGTACGGCTTCTAAACCCTCTAAAACCTGGATACTATCTGCACCATAACTTCCTGCTTGTGGATTAACAACTCCTTCAATTTCTGTGCTCATAAATGTGTCAAATTCTCTTTTAAATTTTAAATTCGATATTCCGGCAAATATATGACAATTAAAGGGTTTGAGGCATTTATTACATTCATAAAAACCCATCTTTTTTTACAAAGATTTTCCACATTTTTAACCGTCATGAAATGGTAAAAATTTAGCAGTTGCTCACCAAATTCCAGTTGTTTTACAGAGTTACTGTATATTTGCATCGAAAATCATCAATGAATCAACCGCTTAACATATTAAATTTTCCCAAAAAACAGTCGCTTGTTTTTAATGAACTGGATATCCTCCAAGACATCGATCGTACGGTTCCTGGATCGGTTCAATATACAATTAAGCGATATAAAAAAATTGACGATTGGAATGTGGAAGATACCGGAATGCTGGTTTATCATTTTGAAAAAAACGATCCTGCTGAAAATTATCTGGAGCTAAAATTTTGCATTAGTGGCAATGTTTATTGTCGCCAAAAGCATACGGAATGCGACTTTTGTAAATTTAATGCATCTAAAACCTGTGTTGAAAAGGTAGAAAGTATTGATGTGTTAAGTTTTAGCTTTAAACCCTCCTACCTTACCCAATTTATTAAAGGGAAACTGCAAACCAATTTATCGGAAGAGGTATTGGCATTTACCCATACCAGTTCATTTTCGAAATCCTTACCACTTTGTGGAAGAACAAGGATGGCAATTGAAGCATTGTTAAATCATAACTACACAGATACATTAGAAAATATTTTTATAAACGCACAAACACAAATCCTGCTACTGTATAGCATGGACTGTATGTTGGGCGAAAAATTAGAAGTTTTTAATTGCAAGTTTTTGGCCAATGAAGCTGATAGGGAAAAAATAATTAAAGCCCGTGAAGTATTGTTACAACATATTGGTGAACCACTTACAATTAAAGAATTAAGCCGAAAAGTTGCCATTAACGAATGTTATTTAAAAAAAGGATTTAAAGAATTGTTTGGCACCACTATTTTTGATTTTTACCAAAGCCAACGTATGGAGCATGCCAAATATCTTTTGTACGATAAAGGCTTAAGTGTAACAGAAGTCTCATCTTTATTAGGCTATTCTTCTATCTCCCATTTCAGCACAGCATTTAAAAAGCATACTGGCATCAAGCCCTGCGAATTATTATTGCGGTAATCTTGTAGCTGGTATTTCGCCCTTAAAGCAGTATTTTACTCATTTCGCTTCTTCAAAATCCAGTAAGATATTATTGACTTATTTCAACCATTAAAAATCATTATCTTCGCCTATTAACTATCTCACTCAATAATTTATGGTTTATGAGCGGATATATTTATAAGATTGTGAACCAATTTAAAACAAAAAACTTCAATGGATTCAAACATAATTTCCATCATCGTGGGAGCTGCTGCCTTAATAACTGGCACAGTAGCAGGTAAATTACTTTTTGCCAAAAACACCAAAAAACAAGTTGAAGATGCTCAACAACAAGCAAAAAGCATCCTGAAAGAAGCCGAATTAAGGGCAGAAAACCTGAAAAGAGAAAAAGAGCTGGAAGCTAAAGAAAAGTTTGTGCAAATGAAATCCACAAACGATCGGGAAGTAATGCAGCGTACTCAAAAAATTGTTGATTCAGAAAACCGTATCAAACAAAAAGAACAAAGCATCAATCAAAAAGAAGCTAATCTAGACAAACAGGTAAAAGAAAACGAAGCCATTAAGGAAACCCTTAGCCGCCAGGTTGAAGTTGTAAATACCAAACGTACTGAGCTGGTCGTGGCCG
>JANPAP010000280.1:0-1672 GCA_031429975.1 Chitinophagaceae bacterium | reverse complement strand
CATTTTTTCTGATCTGGTCAATGGCCGTTTTCAGGCCCGGGATGTCTCCTTTTTTTATAACAAATCCGGTTTGCTCATTAACCGCTTCCACACTACCCCCGGTATGATAAGTGATAACAGGTGTGCCACAGGCAAGTGCTTCCAAATTTGTGGTTGGAAAATTATCAACCCATGTTGGGTTTATAAAAACGGTAGCCGAATTATACAGCTCAACTAGTTCATCCAAATTTTCTGTACGCTCAATTCCTATAATATTTTCGGGTAAGCCTTTCATTAAATTTTTTGTTAAGCCAACCAATACAATTCTTTCATCTTTATTTATAAGCTTACTTAGTTGTATAAAATCATGCAGGCCTTTTCGCCTGTCCCAAACACTTGCAACACCTAATATAATAATGCCCCCTGTGGGAATTATTTTACTTTGATAAGAGTCGGTTTCAGTTATCTTAAATTGACTTAAGTTGATCCCATTATGTATTACCTTAACCGGATAATGTTTTAAATAAGATTGCTGTACTAAATTATGTAACCAGTTGCTGGGTGTTACCAGTACTAAATTTTTAACCCCATTAAACAGGACTTTCTTTTTATTATAATTTTCGGTGGACTTGTCGATAAATAAACTTGCCGGATATTTATTGGATAGTGGGCATTTATAACATACGGTTCTCCATTTTTCACACTTAACCCTATCAAAAAAACTACAATGCCCTGTAAAAGCCCAGCAGTCATGCAGGGTCCATACTACCGGAATATTAGCTGATTTAAGATATTTAAACAGTACATCGATATTTAAATAATAACCATGCAGATTGTGCAAATGAATAATATCGGGCTGCAGTTTTTCAATTTGTATGATTAATTGTTGTGTTGCCCTTTTTGATCCAAAAGCATGCTTATCAAAAAGCCTGGATTTTAATAAATGTAAAACCTGATCTGCCTTATTACCAATTTTTATAGTTGTTGATTTACTTGGCCTTCCTGATCTGCCATATGCAATTACACTTTGATGATTTTGTTCTATTAAAACCAATCCGATACTCTCAGCAATCTTACCTGTACTTCCGGTATTTACAGCCACATTTATTTGTAAAATTTTCATCCGGTTAATTCAAAATAAAATTTTCAAACCGGTTACAAATTTCATCTACAGAAAATTTACGTATCGTTTGTTTCGCTTTTTCACCGAATGTATTTCGTAATTCAGTATCCTGCATTAATTGCGCCAATTTATTTTCAAACATCGCATAATCAAACAAAGGAATTAAAAAACCATTCTCTCCATCAATCAACATTTCTGCCGGGCCAGCCACACAATCAAATGCAATAACAGGCAAGCCTGCAGATTGTGCTTCGCCAATAACATTTGGAAAACCCTCGCTGCTGGATGTAAATGCAAATATTTTACTCTTACAATAATATTCCTCTACGTTCGACAGTTTACCTGTTAATAAAACTTTATCGTTTGCAGCTAAATCCCCTACCATTTTTTGCAACCGAACCATATTATTTTGTTTCAATGCATCATCACCAATAATTATCAATTTCCATCCAGGTTGATTAATCCTTACAAAAAGCTCTATCAGTTTATCGTGATGTTTTGAAGTAATGAGCCTGCCAACAGTAAGTACAATATTTTCTTTTTCTTGTTGCAGTTTATTTTCAATCATCC
>JANPAP010000279.1:0-2246 GCA_031429975.1 Chitinophagaceae bacterium | reverse complement strand
GGAATTAAAGCCATGCAGGAAATCAGAAAAAAAATATTAGACGATAGTTTTACAACTTCTCTTTCCGGCAACTCAAGAGATTTTGCAGAGAGCAGCAGTAACACCAGCTTTGCCCTGATACTGGCGCTGATACTCATTTACCTGGTGTTGTCGGCCCAGTTCGAAAGTTTTATTGATCCTTTTATTATTATGGTTACCGTGCCCCTTGCATTTGCTGGCGCCTTATTATCGCTTTGGATTTTTGATCAAACATTGAATATATTTTCTCAGATTGGAATGATTATGTTGATTGGATTGGTTACAAAAAATGGAATATTGATTGTAGAATTTGCCAACAAAAAATTATTAAAAGGCAGTAAAAAAATTCCTGCAGTTATTGATGCCGCAACCGATCGGTTCAGGCCCATTTTAATGACAAGCCTTACCATGAGTTTTGGCGCATTGCCTCTGGCATTGTCATTGGGCGATGCGTCTACCAGCAGGGTGCCATTGGGTATTGTAATTGTTGGCGGTATTTTATTTTCGTTGATACTAACCTTATATGTTATCCCGGCAATGTACTCTTACTTATCATCAAAAAATAAATTGAATGAAGAATTATAGTTGGCTGATTATTTTATTTTTTCCGTCAATCACTTGGGCGCAATCATCCCTTTTAACCATTGATGATGCGGTTAAGATGGCTTTGCAAAATAATTATGCAGTACAGATTGTTTCGAATGATACTGTAATTGGAAAAATAAATAATAACTGGGCAAATGCAGGTGCAGTACCGGTTGTAAGCGCCACTGCTAATAGAACGATTGCCACAAATAATATTGAGCAGCAATTACAAAACGGAACCAATATTAAAACCAATGGCGCTTCGGTAAATAATTTTAATGCCGGGCTTGCCGTTAACTGGCGCTTTTTTGATGGGATGAGAATGTTTGCCACAAAAAAAAGATTGGAAGAAATTGAAAAACTGGGGCAATACAATTTTAGAAAAATGGCCAACGAAACGGTGTACGATGTGATGGCTGCTTATTACAATATCATCCGGCTAAAACAACAAGCCAATGCAATTAAGGAAGTAATTACTTTGTTTAGTGAAAGGTTAAAAATTGCTGAAGCAAAATTTAATATTGGCAGCAGTTCAAAAACAGATATTTTACAGGCAAAGGTTGATAGGAACGAACAACAATCGAATTTACTTAGCATAGAAAATAATATCAGCAACAGCAAAACTATTTTAAACAATTTATTGGCAAGGGATCCGGCAACAGCTTTTGAAACTGCAGATAGTTTTAACATCCACAAAACAATCGACTTTGCAGGCATTCAGCAAAAAACAGAAAACCAAAATCCGGAGATATTGTTGGCACAATCCAACCTGGCAGTTTTAATACATACAAAAAAAGAAATCAACTCACAACGCTTACCCAGCGCCACTTTAAGTGGTAATTACAATTTCATTCGCAATAAAAATGCTGCCGGTTTTACTTTACTAAACCAAAGCTATGGCCCATCGGCCGGACTGGGAATCAGCATTCCCATTTTTAATGGCGGTATTGTAAAACGACAATTAGAAGTTGTTGATATCAACATCAAAAATCAACAGTTATTAAATCAACAAATAAAAAACCAATTACAAACAGCATTAACCAACAGTTACCTCAATTATAATAATGGGTTAAAACTAATGGCAATGGAAAATGAAAACATGGTTATTGTAAAAGAAAATAATTTCATTAACCTGGAGCGATTTAAAAAACTGAGCATTACCTCCATTGAGCTGCGTCAAGGACAAGTAAATTATACAGATGCACAAACCAGATTAATCAATGCCATGTATCAAACCAAAATGGCCGAAGCAGAAATGCTGTTGTTAGCTGGTGAAATTGCGAATTGAATGAGGAGTTTTAAGTTTTAAGTTGTAAGTTTTAAGTTTTACTGTCCTTCCGAGGTACGAGGAATCTGCCAAATAAAAAACAAATGTTGAATTGAGTTTTAAGTTGTAAGTAGTAAGTTGTAAGTAGTAAGTAGTAAGTTTTGCTGTCATTCCGAGGTACGAGGAATCTGCCCAATAAATAACAAATGTTGAAATGAGTTAAGAATGATGAGTTGTAAGTTGTAAGTTGTAAGTATTAAGTTTTTCAATTATAAGATTCTCAAAAAACCTAACTTTAATTTTATCTTTTAGTATCAAGTATCAAGTATCAAGTATCAAGTATCAAGTATCAAGTATCAAGTATCAAGTATCAAGT
>JANPAP010000278.1:0-13025 GCA_031429975.1 Chitinophagaceae bacterium | reverse complement strand
CGCATATATTATGATAACAGGCTTTTAATTTTATCAACTTAAACAATAGTGGGCGTAAAAAACATTGATATATTTGAATTTGCAATTGGGCAAAACCTGCATTAAAAAAAGCAGTGCAGTTGTAAAATTTACTTTTCTTTTATCCATTGATAAGCATCCAACCATTTGTAATATGCTTTCAATTTATCGGGGTTGTCATTTATCCATTTTATATTTTCTTGGTTGCCCGAAGTAATAAAAGCCAGATGAGCAAAAACCGGCATCCACTCTTTTTCTTTCATCTCAATAAAAAATGGCGCATAGGTTTTCCAGTAAATTCCACTGCCCTCTTTTTTACCAGTAGATAATGCGGTTGCCATCATTTGAATTTGCAGACTAAATTTTTCAACATCCGATTTTGCATTAACCGAATCGGCCAACCCCGATGAATTTGTTATAGCAAGCATCATCTGTACCATACTAAAATTATTTTCCTTTTTTGGGTTGTTTAAATCACCGGCATCAATGGTTATTACAGATCCACCTTCGGTATCTTTTTTTGCAAAACTGCCCATTAATCCCTGCAGGTATTTTAAAACCGCTTCTGCTCTTTTTCCTTCTGTTTCTACCGCCAAAAAACTCATGCAACTGAGTACAGCAGCCACTTTGTTACTATTTTCCTGCAAGAGCGCCATATAGTATAATGAGCCCGGGTGATTGGGTTTATTTTGCAATGCCAGCAAAAAAGAAATACTGGCATCATCCCATTTTTTTTGCCTCGCAAGGGTAAGCCCTTTATTAAAATGCAGTAAATAATAAGTAGGATTTTTTTTTATACCCTGATCAAAAATTATTATTGCTTCCTCAGCTTTACCGGCATCATCCAATGCACTGCCGTAATTGGAATAAACACTTTTTATATCAGCATTATCGCCATGGCGTTTCAGTAAATATTTCGAAATAGCAATGCACTCATCAACTCTTTTATCGTACAGGCAGGAAAAAGATTTTTCGTAATTGGCATTATAATCATCTTTGTCAATCAACAATGCTTCATCATATTTTTTTATGGCAGCAGCATAATCGCCTTTATCATGTAATTCAATTCCGGCCAATACCAGTTTATTAACAACATCATTTTGTTGGCCCATGCTGCTTGCAACACAAAGCAATAATAAAATGGAAAGTTTGATGGATTTCATTTAATAAGTTTGATGATTATTGCAATTTGATTTATTTTTTTCTTCTTGATAATTCTTTATGTATTAAACCCAGTTCCCTTCCGGTTTGTCCGGCAACAGAACTGTTTTCCTGAGCCCTTCGCATTAAATAAGGAATCACATCTTTTATGGGGCCAAAGGGAAGATACTTACTAACTGAGCAGCCTGCTTTGGCAAGATTAAAAGTAATGTTATCGCTCATGCCATACAACTGCGAAAAATGTACATGCTTATGATGCAATGAAATATTTTTTTGCTGCAACAATTCGACCGCTTTTAAATTACTGTATTCATTGTGCGATGCAACAATTAATGCAACCCGGTTAATATGATCGATACAAAATTCAACCGCATCATTGTAATCCCGGTCGCAACTTTCTTTATCGGGTTGTATGGGCGATGGATAATTCATTTCAGCAGCCCGGTTTCTTTCGTTTTCCATATAAGCGCCTCTAACCAGTTTAGCCCCCAAAACAAAATCCCTTTCAATGGCAGCATCGCAGGATGCTTTTAAAAATTGCAACCGGTCGTGCCTGTAAAGCTGAATGGTATTGTAAACCACAACCCTGTCCTTATTAAAAGTATCCATCATTAAAATAGTAATTGCATCTATCGGATCCTGAATCCAGGAATCTTCTGCATCAATCATCACGGCAATTTTTGTTGCAGCAGCGGTTTCACAAATTCGCAACATCCTTAATCTTATGCGGTGCCATTCTTCCTTTTCATTTTCATTTAACTTATCAACCGATTTTAAATATTTTTTCATCAACGATCCAGTTTGTTCATGCATCATTGCATCCAGTTTTTCCAATAATGAAAACCTTGAAATACCAGTAATTTTCACACTCATAAAAGGGATATTAGGCTGTGTACTTGCATACTCAATTACCTTAATAAATTCCTCCATTGCATGATCAAAACCTGCTTCGCCTTCACTGCCTCCTTCTACTCCATAATCCAATATCACCTGCACATTATAAGTAGCCATCGTTTTGGCAACCGCTGCAGTTTCGTCCAATGTTTCGCCGCCAACAAACTGATCAAAAATAGTTTTGCGAATAACATATTTTGTAAAAGGGAATTTCCATTTAATGGCCCAGGGAGTTATTTTTAAACCCAGCTGCAACAACCAGGGTTTACCCATTGATGAAAAAAGGAAAAGGGCTTTTTTTAATTCATTATCTTTTTTATAGGCAAAGGCGGTTTCAGTATTTTCAAATGACAAAGATTGTATTGAAGATTGATTTTGTATTGTGATGCTCATCGTTAATATTTATAATTCAATTTCAAATTGCAACAGCAATTTGGATAAAAAAATTTTCAGTGGCAAGTTTCTACAAATTTAAACGGATTTAATACACAATGATGAACCAGTGGCATTGTTTACTAAATATTTTTATTCTTCCTCCCCACAGGCTGTTTATATTTGTAAAAAAATATGATAGATAAAACCCCCAGCCAATCACTGGTAATAATGACAGAACTGGTACTACCCAATGATACCAATAATTTTGGAAATTTGATGGGTGGCCGATTGATGTATTGGATGGATATTGCCTCTGCTTTATCTGCAATGAAACACAGCGGATCACCGGTGGTTACGGCTTCTGTAGATAATATTTCTTTTGAAAACCCAATCAAAATTGGTAATGTGGTACATATTGAAGCAAAGGTTTCGAGGGTATTCAACAGCAGTATGGAAGTACACATGACCGTTTGGGGAGAAGATGCCATACAGCAATACAAATACAAAAGCAACGAAGCCTATTATACATTTGTGGCATTAGATCCAAATGGCAAACCGAGGCCGGTAAATAAACTGGTTCCTGAAACTGAAGCCGAAATAAAACTTTATGAAAGTGCCCTACGCCGCAGACAAATAAGATTAATATTAGGCGGTAAATTAAAACCAAATGATGCTGAAGAATTAAAAGCGTTGTTTACCTAAAAATTAGCTGCAATTTATTTATCCATTTTACTCATCAAATGATGTTTTCCTTTTAGCATAAACTTTTTGCTTTGTTCAATAGCGTCCATTACGCTGGCTAAAATATTTTCGCAAGTATCGTCGTAATCAATTACCATCGGATCTTTAAAAGTTACCGATAATAAAGAACCCTTCTTTTTAAAATGCAGTCCTTTTTTACTAAAGGCTCTCCAAAAACCATTGATAACAACCGGTACAACAATGGGCCGGTGATGTTTAATAATAAATGCAGTGCCCTTTCTTCCAGGAGCAAAAGGCTTGGTGGTTCCTTGCGGAAAAGTGATGACCCAATTATTTTTTAATGCTTTTTCAATTTTACGGGTATCGCTGGGATCCAGGTTACGCCTTACTTCTGTGCCCTCGGCACGCCAAGTTCTTTTTACAGTAATTGCCCCACCCAAGGATAATAGTTTGCTGATAAAACTGCTCTTCATAGTTTCTTCGGCAGCTACATATTTTACCCTTGTAAAAGGCCATAATAAATAATAGGGTACACCCAGGCCATTTTTTTTTCGCCAACTTACTGCACAAAAAATATGTATGAAAGTGATAACATCTGCAAAATACGTTTGATGGTTACTTACAAATAATACATTTTGTTTGGGCAACTTTTGCAATTTATCCATTCCATTTATCTGCAACTTATTGATGAGGTATAATCCTGGATATGAAATAACACCAACAAAAGCATACACCAATCCCTTTACCAGTTTTGTCTCTTTAAATTTTTCGAAAAAAGTTGACATGTAATATTATTTAGCAGCAATCAATTTGCAATATACAGTAAAAGTAATTTTAGTTTTTATTTAAACTGTTGACTGTATAAAACCAAACTAAATATATTTGCAGTTATGAAATTGAATACGGTAATTTTTGATATGGATGGATTATTAATTGATTCGGAACCACTTTGGAACGAGGCTGCAAATGAAATTTTTAAGCAGTACAAAATGAATATCACTCCGCTGCAATATGCAAGCACAACGGGTATGAGAGTAAAGGAATTTGTAATCTGGTGGTTCCGTCAATTTAATGTTCCGTTAGAAAATACGGCAAAGGCTGAGCAGGATATTATTCAGTTGGTAATTGATAAAGTTAAATCCAATGGCAAACCAATGCCGGGCATATCGCATATTTTTAATTTTTTTATTGATCGGAATTTTAAAATTGGCTTAGCATCTTCATCAAATTTAGATTTGATAAATATAGTGGTTGACCTACTCGGCATAAGGGATCATTTAAAATCCATTTGTTCGGCTGCCGATTTGGCTTATGGCAAACCACATCCACAGGTTTATATTAATTGTGCTGCAGAATTAGAATCGCATCCAAACGAGTGCATTTGTTTTGAAGATTCATTTAATGGTTTAATTGCGGCAAAAGCAGCAACCATGAAATGTGTGGTAATTCCTTCTTTGCACGATAGTAAGAATGCAAAATTTAATGCTGCCGATTTAAAAATATCATCGCTTCAAAATTTTAATGAATTGCTATTACAAACCCTGTAACTAAATTAAGATGAACTATCCCCTTTTTTATAAGATGAATTTTTATTAAAACTAATTTGTGATAAGGCATTCAGATAAAAAATTATAATAAGTTAGGCTTTTATAAATTAAACCCTATATTTGCCACTTAATTTAATACAATACAATTTAAAATGGACAAAACACTAGGCACCGTAAAGTTTTTCAATTCTGAAAAAGGATTCGGATTTATTAAGCATGATGATTCTAACAAAGAAACTTTCGTACACGTTAGCGGTTTAATCAACGACGTAAAAGAAGGCGATAAAGTAGAATTTGACCTTCAGGAAGGCAAGAAAGGCATGAATGCTGTTAACGTTAAACTGATCTAATAATTACTATTGATCTTTTTTAATAAACTTATTGGCTGCTGATTTTTCAGCAGCCTTTTTTTGTTAGATTGCTTTAAAAATTTAACTTTTAGCTTTTGAAAATTATAAGGCATTTGCCATTACATTTGCTTCTTAAATAAAAATATATGAATCAAAAATCAATTCGCTATTTCTTTTTGTTGGGCAGTTTTGCAATTGCTTTAGGTAGCAATGCCCAGGTAAATGGTAAATTATTACTGAGTAAAGGGCAAAAATTTCAAATCGACAATTCGGTTAAATCGGTAACCTCAATGGATATGATGGGGCAATCGATGGAAATGACAGCAGATGCAGTTTTGATGAATGTTTTAGAAGTAAAAACTAAAAACGAATCATCGTATTTAATTGCAGCAACCCTAAAAAAAATGAAAACTACTGCCAATATGATGGGGCAGGAAATGAATTTTGATTCAGACAAAAAAGAAGATCTTGAAAGTCCAACCGGTAAAGCAATGGGTAGCCAAATTAATGTTACCAAAGAAATAGAATTAAGTAATGAAGCAAAAGTTTTAAACTCAAATAAAGCAACTGGGACAAAGGAAGAAAGCAACCCTATGATGGATATGATGAAAAATATTGGAGGTGCCAATAAAGATGAAAGTAATGGCGCTACAGAGGCTTTTCAATTATTACCTATTGGTAAAAAAATTGGTGATAAATGGGATGACTCAACTAATGCAGATGGTATAAAAACTTTTCGTACCTACACCATTAAAGAAATTAATGGCACTGAAACTACGGTTACACTTACCGGTACACAAAATACCAATAAGGTAGTGGAACAACAGGGAATGGAAGTAACTGTAAATATGGATTCAAAATTAAGTGGCCAGGCAATTGTAGATACCAGTACAGGAATTGTAAAAGAAAAAACACTTACTGTGGAAGGTACTGGCAGCGCCGAAATGATGGGGCAGGCTATTCCAATGACATCAAAAATAATTACTACTACTACGGTAAAAACTTTATAAAATTTTTACTTTATTAAAAAAAGCTGTTGCTAAATTGGCAACAGCTTTTTTATTTATTTTGAAGCAGCTTATAGGCAATACTTAATAATAAGCAACAGGCTCCTACCATCCACCACAACACCGCAAATCCTTTTTGCTCGGCAATTATACCACCCATTACTGGACCAATTACTTGAGCGATTGACCAGGACACGGTATACAGTGCAGCATATTGCCCCCTGTTGCTGTTATTGGTTCTTGCAATCCAGTACGAATTCATAAATGGCATCGACAACATCTCGCCAATACTGATAATAAACATGGCAGACAATGCTATTACAACAGCTGATGCAAAGGAAAAAGTAAGCATTACAAATGATACACCAACTAATAATACGCCAATTGAAATATAAAAAAGATTGGGCTTTTTACCATCCAGTCGAAATACCAACACCATCTCAAACAAGGCAATCAACAATCCATTAAAAGCCATGTTCATCCCTATAAACGATTCGGATAAATGCAGCTGGGTTTTATAAAAAACCGGCAACATAGAAAACATTTGAAAGAAACAAATGGCAAAAAATATTTGCAACAAAATAAAAAATAAATACCGGTAATCTTTATACACTGATTTTGCAGTTTCTGTTACCACAGCTTCAACCGATAATTTATTTTTATTTTTTGATGGAGATAAAACAACAAAAAGTAAAACTGCAGCCAACAGATTGGTACAGCCATCAACCCAAAACAGTAGTTTATAATTTACGCTGGCAATCAATCCGCCAAAAGCACCACCAACGGCCCAGCCAAGGTTTACTGCCAACCTGTTTAATGAATAGGACCGGGTTCGATTTTCTACTTTACTGTATTGTGCAATTGCAACAGCATTTGCCGGACGGAATGCTTCGTTAACCATACTCAAAAAAAAAGATGCAGCACAAATTGAAGAAAAGGATTGCATTTGCCCCAGCACAAAAAACAAAATACCGCCAACCGTTAATGCAAAAATTTGCACATAATAACTACCTATTTTATCAGTAATTTTACCGCCCATTAATGCACCGAGAATAGAACCAGCTCCAAAAAAACTCATCACCAACCCTGCTTTACCAATACCTACACCCATGTGTTGGGTCATATACATTGTCATAAAAGGCACCACCATGGTACCACTGCGATTGATCAACATTACCAGCGATAACCACCAGGTACTTGCTGATAAACCACTATAAGCATTTTGATATAACCGGATAGTTGGTTGAATCATAACCCAATCATAAAGAATTTAATTGTTTTTTTCAATAAGCTTAAAACCCGGTGTTTTAACCACCTCATCAAAAGCAGTTTTTATAAGGTTACTGGGTACCGTTAGTTTTCTTTTTTGTGTATCAATCCATGCTCCATCTACCGTAATGATGGCGCAAAGGGTTTCATCATCTCGCCAAATTTCGTGGATAATCGACCAGTGTGAAAAATCTGTATTGCATTTATCAAGCAATAAATTAATGCTGAGTTTATCGCCAAATTTTATTTCTTTTTTAAAAACACATTCTTCTCTGAAAATAATGGGGCCAATATTTTCAAGTAGCATAACTGTAGGAGTAAATCCAGATTCTGTAAAAAATGAAATTCTGCAATAGGCTCCAAAATCGTAATACACAGAATGGCGCAAATGAAAATTTGGATCAAGATCACTCCAGCGTATTGTCAAATCTTTAGAAAAAATTTTCATGAAATAATTTTTACAAATGTAATTTAAAATGCAGCGCATAAAAAAAGAGCCCGTAAAAGGCTCTTCATAAAATTGAAATCAACTTTTTTTATTTGTACAAAATCTGATAATATTCATCAGCCATTCTATTGCTGTCGAACTGAACCTGCACATCATTCATACCGTTTTGCATGATAGCTCTCCAGGTTTCTTTGTTATCGTAATAAATTGGGAGTATCTGGTTTTCCAATATTTCGTACAACATATTTAAATCGTATTCATCCTGCTGCTGCACATGAATATTTTCATAATCAATTGGGGGTACCACAAAACCATTATTGCCATTGTTGATAAATTCGCAAATCCATCCATCATTGGTACTAAAGTTTACAGCACCATTCATGGCCGCAGTCATACCGCTGGTTCCACTAGCTTCTCTTGGCACTCTTGGATTATTTAACCACACATCTGCAGCTTGTTTAAGGCGCTTACTTAATGAAAGTTCGTAGCCAATACATACCGCAACATTTTTGTAATGCTTGCTTAAATGCACCAAGTGATTAAAATCGTTGATGGCCGGATAATCCAATGGATAGGGCTTTCCAGCCCAGATAATCTGCACCGGATATTTTGGATTATTTAATAACGCTTCAAAACGTTTATGATCACGGGTAAGTAATTCTGCTCTTTTATAACCGGCAAAACGGCGGGCCCATACAATCGTTAATACATCTGGGTCTAGCAATTTTCCGGTTTGATCTGCTACAATATCCAATGCCCTTTTCTTTAAGAATCTTTTACGGTCATCAAACCAAACATCGTTGGCTTCGGCTTTGGCTTTGTACAATTGTTTATCGGCCCAATAGGTCCAGTTTTGTGCATTGGTAATGGCTTTTATTTCGCAGATGCCTGGATATTTTCCCCACATTTTTCTACTCACTTCACCATGCAATTGCGAAACACCATTGGCCAGTTTTGCAAATCTTAAAGCAGCTAATGAATGATTAAATTCATCATCATGAATTCCGGTTAACCGCCTTACATCATCCAAATGCATTCCGCAGAAATAACTCATTTTCTGGCAAAGAAAAATATCGTGTTTTTCATTACCAGCTTCTTCTGGTGTATGAGTAGTAAACACCAATCTTTTTTTAACCTCGGCCAGGTTACCAAATTTTCGATACAAATAAAATGCAGCACTAATGCCATGGGCTTCGTTAAGATGATACAACTCCGGATTGAAATTTAATTCATCCATCAGCTTGGCACCACCCACCCCTAACAAAATAAACTGGGCAACTTTTGTGGCAACATTACCATCATATAAACGATGGGTAATGGTTTGCGATACATAATCGTTTTCTGGTAAATCGGTACTCAACAAAAACATTGGAGCCGATTTAAAGGTTTCAGGATTTAAATACCAAACCTTTACCCAGATAGGATTATCGTGAATGGTAATTTGAAATTTAATACCGGTATCTTCTAAAAAATTATAATTTTTTTCGTTCCATTGTACCTGTAATGTTTGGTCGGCATTTCGTGCCTGATCGTAATAACCATACTTCCATAAAATACCAATGCCTACTAAATTTTGTTTTAATTCGTAAGCACTCCGCATGTGAGACCCGGAAAGAAATCCCAAACCACCACTGTAAATTTTTAAAGGTTGGTGTACTGCAAACTCCATCGAAAAATAGGCAATTCTTTTGCTGTAATTTTCGTTTACAGCATACGGTACTTTAAAATTTGTAAAACTCATTTATTGATTAATTTATGAAGTTGCAATATAAAGGGATTTTTTTAGGAAAACGAGTTGGCAGTAAAAATATTGTGTACCAATTACACATAGAAAATCTGCTACAAATACAGCAGTAAACTACTATGCTTTTTGTGCAAACGATTGCAATTTTATTCTTTGTCAACAATTGCAGTTACTTCTATTTCAATCAACAACTCAGCATCAATTAAACCTGCCACCTCAACCATTGTTGATACAGGTTTTATTTTTGCAAAAAACTCACCGTGTGCTTTTCCTGCAAGTTGCCAATCGGTAATATTTGTTACAAACATTCTTGTACGAACCACATCATTTAATGAGGCGCCTAACTGCAACAACAACTTTTCTATTTTCGAAAAAATAAATTTTGTTTGAGCATACAAATCAGCTTTACCGATAATTTCATTTCCATCCATGGCAGTAGTGCCGGCAATTTCAATAATATTTCCAATTTTGATGGCTCTTGAATAACCCACAATATCTTCCCAGGGCGTACCCGAACTTATTTGCTGTTTCATAATTTTTTAATTTACTCAATTTACAAAATCAAAATTTGTATGAAGAGAAGATAAAACAACCCGACAATGAATTATTTTAAGCAAGACTAATTTTATAATTAGACAGATTGAATTATTTTTTTTCAGTTCCCGATTTCAACGTATTTTTAATTGTTCAATGTTTTAATCAACCAACATTATTTGTTGAAATGGAAATTAATGAAACCGCAGATTTTATAAAACATGTTTAATAAACATTCAGATAACTCTCTTAGCGAAGTACACCAATCAATTGATACTACTCAACACAAAAAAACAAGTTGGAGAAGAGCATTTAGTTTTTTAGGTCCGGCCTATTTGATAAGTGTAGGATATATGGATCCCGGAAACTGGGCCACCGACCTGCAAGGAGGCAGTAAATTTGGTTACAGCCTTATTTGGGTTTTATTAATGAGTAATCTGATGGCATTATTATTACAGGGCTTGAGTGCAAGGCTGGGCATTGTTAGAGGCCGTGATCTTGCACAGGCTAACAGAGAGACCTACCCCAAAAAAGTAAACTTTATTTTATACATTCTTGCAGAGATCGCCATTGCTGCCTGCGATTTAGCCGAAGTGCTGGGAATGGCAATCGGCATCCAATTGCTAACGGGCCTTTCGCTTGCATGGGGCGTTTCCATTACCGTGTTAGACACTTTTTTATTATTGTATTTGCAAAGACTGGGCATGCGAAAAATGGAAGTTTTTATCATCAGCCTGGTAGCAGTTATTACCATCTCTTTTATCATCGAAATATTTCTTGCAAAGCCAGTATTGGGAGAAATGATAACCGGTTTTATTCCGCATTTACAAAATGATGAGGCCTTATACATTGCCATCGCAATTATTGGTGCTACAGTTATGCCGCATAATTTGTACCTGCATTCTGCATTGGTACAAACCCGAAAAATTGAACAGACGGATGAAGGAATACAACAAGCCATAAAATTTAATAGAATAGATAGCACCATTGCATTAAACATTGCTTTTATTGTAAACGCTTCGATTTTAGTGTTGGCTGCTGCCGTGTTTTTTAAAACCGGCAATTCGCAGGTTGCCGAAATAAAAGAAGCACACCAGCTACTGGCGCCACTTTTAGGCACATCGGTTGCGCCTAAATTATTTGCCATTGCATTAATTGCAGCAGGGCAAAGCAGCACAATTACAGGCACGCTGGCCGGGCAAATTATTATGGAGGGATACCTGCAACTGCGGATTAACCCAATGGTAAGGCGCCTTATTACAAGACTGTTGGCAATTATTCCTGCACTGATTGTAATTTTAATTTATGGTGAAGAAAAAATTGATGCCTTACTTATTTTAAGCCAGGTTGTTTTGAGTTTGCAATTGGGCTTTGCCGTTATTCCGCTCATACATTTTGTAAGCAATAAAGAAACGATGGGAAAATTTGCAATAAATAATCTTACCAAAATAGCTGCATGGGTTATTGCTGCAACCCTTATTGTTTTAAACATTAAAATGTTGCTAAACGAAGCAAGCATAATTTTTAAAGCTGATGCAATATTGCCCAAAATATTGGTGCTTGGTTTTGGGCTGGGTTTTATTGTATTACTTGTTTACATAATTATACATCCATACATTACTAAAAACAAAACAACGGCTTCCATTAAAATTCATCCTGAAATAAAAAGCGATAAAGCAGTATCCATACCCGAGTTTAATAAGATTGCTATTGCGCTTGATTTTTCGGAGAATGATGAAAAACTGATTGCTTACGGGTTGGGGCAGGGAAATAAAAACAGTCAATATTTTTTAATTCATATTGTTGAAAGTGCATCGGCAAGTTTGCTGGGCACCGACAGTAATGATTATGAAACCCGAAAAGATGCTGAAAGATTAAACAAGTATGTGCAAGAGCTGGAACAAAAAGGATTGCTGGCAGAGGGTTTTCTTGGATTTAATAAAAGATCGCAGGAGATTATTAGAATTGTTACAGAATTGCAGGCCGATTTATTGATATTGGGTGCACACCGCCACACCGGACTAAAGGATATTATTTATGGAGAAACGGTTAATACGGTTCGTCATGAAATCAGCATTCCCATTCTTATTGTAAATGTTTAAACTTGTTTTTAAGTTACAGAAGCAAGCGGCAGCTCAACAAAAAACTTGGTGCCAATTCCTTCTTTCGTTTCGAACCATATTTGCCCTTTGCTTTGCTCTGTAATTCCCTTACACATTGCTAACCCAAGTCCGGTTCCCGAACTTTTTGTTGTAAAGTTTGGCGTAAATATTTTTGACTGCATATTTACCGGTATTCCGTTTCCATTATCTTTTACAGTAATCATTACATTCTCTTTGGTTAAGAATGCTTCGATTTCAATTTGAGGAAACCTTCCTTCGGGTACCGATTGCATTGCATTTTGAATAAGGTTTGTAAATAGCCGGTTGATATGGGTTTTATCTGCTTTTATTAATACCCGAACATTGAGTGGCTGCCATTTTAAAATTAAGATTTTTTCAGAATCATATAATCTCGCCAACATATTTAATGATTCGTTTAAATCGAAAATTTCATTTCGTGGATTACCAATATTTGCAAATTGCGAAAAATCGCTGGCAATCTGGCTCAGGTGATCAATCTGTTCAACCAAAGTACGGGCAACGCTTTTACTTAACTCTTTTACATTGGCGGTATCTTCATCAATGGCTTTTTGCAGGTATTGCAAACTTAGTTTCATGGGCGTTAATGGGTTTTTAATTTCATGCGCCACCTGCCTTGCCATTTCACGCCAGGCACCCTCCCTTTCACTTTTTGCCAAATTCAAAGCACTCTCATCCAATTTAGCAACCATCTTATTATATTCCACTACCAGTTCTCCAATTTCATCTTTCCGGTTCCAACGAATCGATTCATTTACCTTACCTAAATTAACCTGGCGCATTCGGTTGCTGATAAATGTAAAAGATCTTGTTATACGATTGGTAATAAATAGCG
>JANPAP010000277.1:0-2327 GCA_031429975.1 Chitinophagaceae bacterium | reverse complement strand
GCAACAGTTATAGCTGAAGAGGCAAAAACCAAAGCCGAGGCTGCAACACATATTGCCGAAGATGCGGTAAAAGCAAAACAGCAGTTCCTGAGTAACATGAGCCATGAGATACGTACACCCATGAATGCCATTATCGGCTTTACCAAAGTGGTTTTGAAAACCGACCTTACGGCCAAGCAAAAAGAATATTTAACCGCCATAAAACTAAGCGGCAATTCATTAATTGTATTGATCAATGATATACTGGACCTGGCAAAAGTGGATGCTGGCCAAATGTCTTTTGAGGAAATCCCTTTTAAAATGTCATCTTCCCTATCGGCCATGATCCATTTGTTTGAAACAAAAGTTCAGGAAAAAAATATATTGCTTGTAAAAGATTATGATGACCGGATACCGGAAGTATTGCTTGGTGACCCCGTACGCCTGCACCAAATTATCCTGAATTTAGTGAGTAATGCCGTAAAGTTTACATCAAAAGGAAAAATAACCGTAGCTGTTCATTTGCTGAACGATGATGAAAAAAACGTCCTCATCGAATTTACAGTTTCCGATACCGGAATAGGCATACCAAAAAATAAAACAGAAAAGATTTTTGAAAAATTTCAACAGGCATCCAACGATACATCCAGGCTCTATGGCGGTACCGGGTTGGGCCTTTCTATAGTAAAACAATTGGTTGAATCGCAGGGTGGGAATATCCGGGTAAGCAGCAATGTTGGTGAAGGCTCTGTTTTTAGTTTTACATTAAGTTTTAAGAAAACAGAAAAAGCAGCGGAAGAAGAAACAGAAATACTGGAAATAGATGCGGAAAATAAAAACATAAAAGTATTGGTGGTAGAAGATATTGCCCTTAACCAGTTATTGATGAAAACCCTGCTGGATGAATTTGGATTTGAAAGAGATATTGCCGCCAACGGAAAAATAGCCATTGAAAAGCTGCAGGAAAAAGATTACGATATTATTTTAATGGACCTGCAAATGCCCGAAATGAATGGGTTTGAAGCAACAGAATATATCCGGAACACATTGCATTCTAAAATCCCCATCATAGCATTAACTGCCGATGTAACTACGGTTGACCTGGAAAAATGTAAAGCGGTTGGCATGAATGACTACATTGCAAAACCTGTTGACGAAAGAATATTGTACTCTAAAATTGTTGGCTTGGTTAAAAAACCTGCAGAAATAAAATATAAGCTTCCCGAAGTGAATGACACAGCCCTTGAAAAAAAACTTAGATGCACCGACCTGACCTATCTCATCAACATTACCAAATACGATCACAAACTGATGATGGAAATGATTGCACTTTACCTGGAGCAAACACCGCCATTGATCAGCCTGTTGAAAAAAAGCCTGCAGGATAAAGACTGGGAATCCTTACATACAGCAGCCCATAAAATGGTTCCCTCCTTTTCCATTATGGGTATTGATAAAGATTTTGAGAACAAAGCAAAAAAAGTACAGGAATATAAAGGTGCAAAAGAAGATGCAGCAGAAATACAGGAACTTGTTTTACAACTTGAAAATATTTGTTCGCTTGCCTGTAAAGAACTGGAAGAAGAATTTAACACACTAAAAAATACCATTGCATAAAATGAATTCCTCCCGGCAGGACGAATTCAATTTGACAAAAAATAAAAGTATAACAGATGAAAAATGAAAACAAAATAAAACTTTTCCTGGTGGATGATGATGCCTTGTTTTTAAAAAAACTGGAAATTGAATTTCTGCAACACGCCGATTTTGAAATAGAAACATTTTCAACCGGCGAACTTTGCCTGGATAATTTAACGAAGAACCCCGATGTAATTATTTTAGATTACCACCTGGATGGCATTAATAAAAATGCGATCAACGGCATGGAAACACTGGATAAAATAAAAGTTTCCAACCCCGATATTCCGGTTGTAATGCTTTCATCGCAGGATAAAATTGATGTTGCCATCGACTGCATGCACCACCGGGCTTATGATTATGTTGTAAAGAGTGAAACCGCATTCATTCGTCTGCAAAAAATAATTACTTCTATATTCAGTTATAAAAAAATGGAAAAAGAACTGAGCTGGTATATGGAGCGGATGTGAGGAGTTATGAGTTAATAGTTATGAGTTAATAGTTATGATTGACTCACAATTCACAATTCTCAATTCTCAATTCATTTCAACATTTGTTTTTTATTGAACAGATTACTCGTTCCTCGGAATGACAACAAAACTTAAAACTTACTACTTACAACTTAAAACTTAAAACTCATTTCAACATTTGTTTTTTATTGAACAGATTCCTCGTTCCTCGGAATGACAACAAAACTTAAAACTTATAAC
>JANPAP010000276.1:0-5280 GCA_031429975.1 Chitinophagaceae bacterium | reverse complement strand
AAATAAAATAAAATTATTCAGATTAGGATTGTAATTATAAAATCAATGCTATTAATTTATTAACATTGAAAAATATATTTTTAAGAATATTAAAATAAGTGTTGTTGAATTGAGTAAAATACAATTTCTTTGGCGCCAAGTAAAAAAGATGAGTACGGTAAAAGCAGAAACAAAATTTATTGAAAAAGCCATGAGTGCTATTGCAGATCCTTGCAGGCTTTCAATTTTACAGGAAATTAGCCGCAAGGGCGAGTTGTGTTGTGGCGATATCCAGGGGCTAACAGGCTTGTCTCAACCAACCTGCTCTCACCATATAAAACTGTTAACCACCAGCAAATTAATTGAATGTAGAAAAGCTGGCCGAAATCATTTTTTTACTTTAAATAAAAACAATTTTCAAAAAGTAAGCAACTTTTTTCAGCAGTTTCATCAAGTTGAAAATTAATTTTTGTTTACTGCTATCACCCAATTTTTGATCCATTTTTTACTGCGCTATCGGGCATTAATAAAACCACCTCATTGTTTTCGTTGTAAACACCCAGCACCAAACACTCGCTAAAAAAATTGCCAATTTGTTTTACCGGAAAATTAATAATAGCAATTACCTGCCGCATTAATAACATTTCTTTTTTATAAAGGCTGGTAATTTGTGCCGATGATTTTTTTATGCCCAGTTCACCAAAATCAATGGTTAATTGATAGGCCGGTTTTTTTGCCGAAGGAAAATCATTTACCTCGGTTATGCAACCAACCCTGATATCTATTTTTTCAAAATCGCTCCACGTAATCATTTAATAATTATTTTTAGTTATTGATATTTTGAAATTGAAATTAATAAATATGGTATTGGAAATAAAAGAAGTTACAAAAAATGATATTGCAAAAGCTGCATTTTTATTTAATGCCTATCGTAAATTTTATGAACAACCTTCTGATCTGGAAGCTGCCTTCAATTTTTTAGAGCAACGCATTCATAATAATGAATCGGTTGTTTTTTTGGCATTTCAAAATAACGAGGCGGTAGGTTTTGTACAGTTATACCGGGTGTTTTCGTCGGTTCAATTAAAGCCCTGTTTATTATTAAACGATTTATTTGTAGCCGAGAATGTGCGTAAGCAGGGCATTGGAGATGCGTTGTTGCAACATGCCAAACAATATGGCCGTGAAAATAATAATGGGAGTATACTGCTGCAAACAGCGGCTGATAATTATAAGGCGCAATCAGTTTACGAAAAAAATGGTTGGATAAAATTGCAGGATTTTTTTTACGAATTTCATTTGTAAAAAATCAGGAAATTTCTGTAACGTTTACAACTGCATCCAAATTTAACCTGCCATATAAATGCGGAAAAATTTCATTTACCGATGCTGCATGTTCGTGTAGTAAAACTGCATTTAATTTACTTTCATCTATCTGCAACAATAACAAATTTTTTTGCCCCAGATAATATCTTTCCAATACTCCGGTTACCTGCTGCTCGTTGCTAAGATGGATAAAACCTTCCGTGGCTAAAGATGCCGCTTCATAATAACCTTGATGTAATGCCTGCTGCCAGTGGCTTTTATTCACTATGTGATATATCATCAGATAATAAATTTGATAGAAATAATAATTCTTCTCTTTTATATTGATTTAAATAGTTGTCAAAACATTTGCTGATTTCTTCCAGCAACAACTGGATTACTTTTTTATTACTCTGCTCTTTAAAATAGGAAGGAGTTGCTGGTACCAAAATTCTTTTAAAATAATTTTCAACATCCTTATGGGAATAGATATGGCCGTTTAATGGGTCAATAAAAAATTTTATTTTTTCTATATTACTTGCTGTTGGATGTATTAATGAATGTTGGGTATCAATATAGGCCAGTATAAATTGTTTAGGAATATTGATGGCTCTTACAGGAATATCGAGGTTTTCGCAAAGCGCCAAGTATAAAATTCCATTGCTGAATGCATTCCCTTTTTTTGATTCAACCGTTTTGTTTATAAAAAAATCTTCCGGCTGGTCGTACAAGGTTTCTCCGCCGGTAAGTTTATAATAATTGTATAAAATACTGCTGATAACATTTACCTGTTCCATCGGGGTCAGATAATTATTAAGCTCCAGCCAGATATTGCGCCTTATTTTTTCTATTTCCTGTTGGGTTTGTAATGTTTGAATTTCGGGGTAATGATACTTTGCGGTTAAAAATGCGGCTTCCAATAAACTGTTCGATCCGTTTTTCCAAGTTTCAAAATCGGCAGTAAGATCTTTGAAATGCAGTTTATGAATCATTTGCTCAATCCGCTCCTGTAGGGCTTCGTTGGTACTGTGTTCCCAAATATCTTCCAAATTGGGAATGATTATTTTTCCAAACGAAATGATACGATTACTAACCGTGTTAAATACTTCTTCATCGGGATCGTCGATCAACTGTAGTAATGCTTTTATTTCTTTGTTTTCTACCAAGCAGTAAGTTTTAAAAATTGAATTTCGGTATTTGCAGGGTTACATCTGAAATAATATTTTCCACATCACTGTTATTAACTTTTTAAAAATGCTGTAATTTTAAAACTGTTCAGGGATAAATTCAATTCATTAAATGCCTTCGAGCATTGTTTTTATCTGCTCTAAAATGGGTTGCCAACCGCCGCCGTCTAAAGTATGCTTGTAGCGGTTTTCGCCATCAGCAACCGTTGCATAGTCGCCCTGTGTGGCTGTCAATATTGTTTTACCATCCGCAGTTGCTATATCATAAATTACGGTAAGATAATTTTCTGCCAGGTCGGGAATGGAAGTATTGTTAGGATCAATGGTTGTATAAATCAATTGCTTTTCTGGCTGAATTTTTACAATAAATCCTTTTACAAAAACCATTTCATTTCCTTCATACAATCCCTTCCAAAGCAAGGGGCTTCCAACCTTCCAGTCCGAAACTGTTTCGCAACCAAACATGTATTTTTTTGTTTGCTCCGGGTTTATCAATGCATCCCACACTGCAGCAGTTGTAGCATTGATTTCTATTCTATTTGTTACAGATAATTTCAAGATGTTTTATTATTTGGCTTCGGGCCGGATGTCGTAATAAATTTTTAGTAAATTATTTTCGCCTAAGGTAGTTTCTAAAGTAAATGATTTTCTTTTGTTGCCATCAATAATTTCCAGGATAGAGGTATTGGGTGGAATAGAGCCCAAATTATCGGCAATAAAATTGATGGTATTGTGCCCCGGTTTAAGCGTAACCTTTATAAATTGTGGATTTTTCTTAACCGGAAAACCTTGTACAATCCACCTGCCATCAATGTTTATAGAAATGCTATCGCCATCCTCTACCGCATCATCCCAAAGCGCCAACGTTAATTGTTGTGAGGTAGCAACGAGGTTACAAATTAGTTTTTCATTTGCCTGTAAGGCGGGTTCTGCCTTATTACTATAATAGTTTTGAAAATTATTTTCCTTTGATCTGTCAGGTTCAAAATAAAGTTTTACAATTATAAAATTTGCAGCACTATCCAGTTTATTATTAAAGTCGAGGGTTATGTTTTTTTTGCCAAGCTCTAATTTTAGTTTGCCATTATTGGGAAGATTATTGCTGAAATTTTCTGCAAAAAAACAAAGGGTGTTTAAGCCGGTATCCAACAAAATTTCTTCATTGTAATTTTTTTTGCTAAGGCTGATTTGTTCCAAAACCGCTTTGCCATTTATCCTTACACTAACAATATCGTTGCCATTTTTTTTATTGCTCGATAAATTGATACTCCCATCTTTTGTTTTTATATAAACCGTATCCTTTAATCCAAAATAACCGGGCGAATATCCCGAACTTAAAATGGCATCAATATGATTGCTTTGCCATTCGATATTGTTTTGCTTTACTAATTTTATTTCCGCATCATTCAAAAAATTAATCAGCAACCGGATATTGTTTTTATTGCTGTCAATATTTTTTATGAGATCGTTTACAACTGCATTTTGTTGATACCTTTTAAGGGTTAATGTTTGCACCGCCTTAAAATCTTTACTATAATCAAAAATGCCGTTTAGTAATTGTGTAGATTTTTCCAAACTGAAGGGGCTTTCCGATTCGGCAAATTTGTTTTTGCTGATGGCCAGTTCCCAGTTATTTTTTCGTACCAGCAGCAATTCATAAACTCCTGTAAAGCTGCCGGATTGAATTTTTAATTGTGCCGGGTATAATAAATTTTTTTCCGGATTTGCAATGTGTAATGTTAGCTGTATTGCTGCTGTACCCGAATTTGATAAATCCTCTAATTTCCAGATACCCGGATAATTATCGGTTTGAGCAAGTAGTGTTACTGAATTAAAAGAAAGCCATAAAATAAAAAGTACATTTTTTATCATCAGTGCATTTTAATGGTTATCTGATTTTAAAGGTATTAGCTTTGCCAGATTAATATCAAAAAACGAAAATATGCAATTGCTTGACATGCTGGTTAAAACAGGCTTTTATTTTATGTTAATGAAATTAAAAACAAATTGTGCAATCAAATTGAATTATTGCTGAATATGCATTATTTTGAATAACTTTTTAACACTATTTATAAATTATTAAGCAATGACAACAGTTATAGTTCCTGTAGATTTTTCCGAAACATCTTTAAATGCTGCTGATTATGCGGCTAAGTTTTTGGCCGGGCATTATGGTGTAACATTGGTATTGTACCATAGTTATTCCAAGGCCGCCGATGCTGAAAAAGTTACCAGCCAATTGAATGCGTTAATGAATAAATTGATGAGTGAGCATCATGTGAAAATGGAAATTCTGGATCATCAGGAAGATGATTTTGTACCTGGTTTGGAAAAAGCTGCCCGGCATCGTAAAGCCGATCTGGTTATTATGGGCATCACCGGTAAATCGGCACTGGCGCAAACTTTGTTTGGAAGCAATACACTTAAAATGGCTCAAACAAAAGCTTGTCCGGTTTTGATTGTTCCAGAAAATGCCAGCTTTATAAAAATGAAAAATGTAATGTTAACTTCCGATTTTAAGGATATCATTAACTCAACACCATCGGGGCCCATTAAAGATTTTTTAAGTGTTTACCGGCCAAAACTGCATGTGGTAAATGTTGATAAAGACCATTACATTGCCTTATCCGAAAAATATGAAAAGGAAAAACAAGACCTTCGGAAATTACTCGAAGATTTTGATCCGGAATTTTACTTTATGCGGATTTTTGATGTAGCTGAAGCCATTAATCTTTTTGCCGAGGATTGGGATATTGACCTGATTATTGCAGTTCAAAAAAATCATTCGTTTTTAGAAAAATTATTCAAA
>JANPAP010000275.1:0-3652 GCA_031429975.1 Chitinophagaceae bacterium | reverse complement strand
CAATTATTTACCTTCGCAATAATATGACGGAAAAAATACTCATCCTCGATTTTGGCTCCCAATACACCCAGTTAATTGCAAGAGTAGTTAGGGAAGCAAATGTTTTCTGCGAAATTGTACCTTACAATAAAGCCATTGAATTTTCGCCAAACTTAAAAGGCATCATACTTTCCGGTTCACCATTTTCGGTTAACCAGAGCGATGCATTATTGGCCGATGTTAAAACCATGGCGCAACATGTACCTGTACTGGGCATTTGTTATGGTGCACAACTAACCGCAAAAATATTTGGCGGCCGGGTAGATAAAAGTGAAAAGAGAGAATACGGCCGGGCACAATTACAAATTGTTGAACCCGATATTTTATTACAGGATGTATCAGCACAATCGCAGGTATGGATGAGCCACAGCGATACCATTAAAGAATTGCCCGAAGGATTTAAATTACTTGGCACTACCGAAAGCATTCCGGTAGCGGCATTTAAACGCAATGATCCCAATCAATTTCCATTATACGGGTTACAATTTCATCCGGAAGTATATCATTCAACCGAAGGGAAAAAAATTATTTCAAATTTTTTATTGCATTGCTGTAACTGCCATCAGGACTGGACTCCAGCGCATTTCATCAACGATACAGTGGCCCATTTAAAAAATCAAATTGGCGACAAAAGAGTGATCATGGCATTGAGTGGTGGCGTTGATAGTACGGTGGCTGCAACCCTAATTCACCGTGCCATTGGGGATCGGTTATTTGGAATTTTTGTTGACAACGGTGTACTCCGTAAAAACGAATTTGAAGAGGTACAGATTATGTACAATAAATTAGGTTTAAATGTAAAAGGCGTTGATGCCAAAGAACATTTTTATACCAAACTTGCCGGCAAAACAGATCCCGAAGAAAAAAGAAAAGTTATTGGCGGTTGCTTTATAGAAATATTTGACCAGGAAGCCCAGCGATTAGAAAATATAGATTTCCTGGGGCAGGGAACCATTTATCCGGATGTGATTGAATCGCTATCGGTACATGGCCCTTCGGCTACCATAAAATCGCATCACAATGTTGGTGGCTTACCCGATACCATGAAGTTATCGTTGATAGAACCTTTACGAACTTTATTTAAAGACGAAGTAAGAAAAGTAGGATTGGAATTGGGCATACCTTACGAAATGCTGTACAGGCACCCTTTTCCCGGCCCCGGATTAGGAATTAGAATTTTAGGAGAAGTTACTGAAGAAAAGGTACGGTTATTGCAAGATGCAGATGCTATCTACAGTAACGGTTTAAAAAAATCGGGATTGTATGAAAAAGTTTGGCAGGCAGGAACGATATTGTTACCTGTAAAAACGGTTGGGGTAATGGGCGATGAAAGAACCTATGAATTTACCATTGCACTTAGGGCGGTAACTTCGGTTGATGGGATGACGGCAGATTGGGCACATTTACCCTACGAATTTTTAGCCGATATCTCCAACGAAATTATCAATAATGTTAAAGGCATTAACCGGGTTGTGTACGATATTAGCAGCAAGCCACCTGCAACAATTGAATGGGAATAATTTAAAATGATTTTATTATAATGAAAAAAATTTTTAGTTTTTTAATTCTTATTACATCCATTGTTTCAGTTAAAAGTGCAAGTGCACAACAAGATTCAACAATAAAATTAAAAACATATCGGGTAGGTATTTTTGCGCCACTTTATCTGGATTCTGTTTATACGCCTTCGGGCTATTTCCGGTACAGGCAAAGCTTTCCCAAATTTATAGTTCCGGGTGTTGATTTTGTAAATGGTGCACAGGTGGCACTCGACTCCATGAAACTGGAAAATGAAAATGTAATTGCTACCATTTTTGATACCCGTTCCTATACATTACCAATTGATGTTTTGATAAAAAATAAAAAACTCGATAGCCTCGATTTATTAATTGGCTCTGTAAAAGACGCCGAATACAAAGACTTAGCGGCTTTTGCGCTAACAAAAAATATCCCTTTTATTTCGGCCACTTATCCCAATGATGCCGGTGTAAATAAAAACCCATTTGTTGTAATTGTAAACTCAACTTTAAAAGCGCATTGCGAAGCCATTTTTAGTTACCTCTTACAAAATCATGGAACCGATAAAATATATTTTTGTCGAAAAAAAGGCATGCAGGAAGATCGGGTAGCTTCTTATTTTAAAATGATCAATGAACAGGAAGGGAAACTTTTGTTAAATATCCAAACAGTTAATTTTGACAGTACCATCACCTCCGATATTTTAATAAAAAAATTAGACAGCAACCGTCAATCTGTTATCATTGGCGGATCGCTCGATGAAAGCTTTGCTTATAACTTAACGGCAGCCTGTAACGATCTCCATCAAACGTATCCTATTATTTTAATTGGAATGCCCAATTGGGATGCATTTAAAACATTGCAAAAGAAAGATGATTTTGAAGATTTCCCCATCTATTATTCAACCCCCTATTACAATGATAAGATTAATAATTTCAGCCGGATTTTAATGGACTCTTACAGTACCAAAACAAAAGGAAAGGCTACTGATATGGCTTTTAAAGGATTTGAATGCACTTATTATTTTACCAAACTGCTCACTAAATATCCGCATGATTTTATGAGCCATATTAACGATAAATCTCTCCAGGTTTTTTCGGAATTTAATTTTAAACCGGTACGGGTAAAAAAAACCAGCAGCTACCCCGATTATTTCGAAAACAAACATTTGTATTTTGTAAAAATATTGAATGGCTATACTTCAAAAGCCTGGTAATATTTTAGAACCCAGCTTTACAATTAAGTAACATTCCAATAAAAAAAGTGCGTTTAAAAAACGCACTTTTTTAAAATACTAAATTCAATATTGTTATACAATTTTTGGCTTTTGTTGCTCCATATTTATTGATTATTCGAGTCACAATAAACTTTCATCTCAAAAACTTATAGGCTTGATAAAGCAACTGCAGCCAAATCTTAAAAAATAATTTTAGTTAACTAAATATTTTTTTTGAACTGCATACAAGATTAAAAATACTAATGGAAAAAGCATTCCAATTGCAGCAAACCCATTAAACATACCAAAGCCTAAAAACACAATACCCCCAATAATTGGCAGGAATTCGCCTACTACCCAAAGCATAAAACCTTGCTTTTTTAACTTCCGCATTTCCATGGCTCCATACAAACACAATGCAGATCCAATAAGGGTTAGCAACATAATCGGCAATTTATTTTCGGCCGATTTACGGGCCATTTCCAACATATCGGGGCCCATCATTTTCTTTACAAATGCAGGTGCCGAATCCATGTTACCTTGGGCTTCTTCCAATTTTTTGTACGATTCATCTGCCTTGATATAAGTCCATACGCCACCGAGTAATCCCAGTATGGATCCGATAATAGTTAGTATGGTCAATACTTTTAAGCCGGTTGGCAACTCCGGTTTTTGGCCATCTTCAAATTGTAACAAGTCGTTTGGTTGGTTAGTGTCTGTCATGATTTTATTTTTTTTGTAATGTATATACTTCTTCAAATATTTCAAAAACAATTGTAAAATAGTTTTCAGTCAAACACAATTAGCTGCTTAGCACATGCAACCAATATTGCCGCATATATTATAGTAACCGGCTTTTAATTTTATCAACTTAAATAA
>JANPAP010000274.1:0-4306 GCA_031429975.1 Chitinophagaceae bacterium | reverse complement strand
CTGAAGCATTGGGATGAATAAAATCATATAGCTCCGAAACCTTTTTATCATCATCTGCAATAATCGGAAAATCAACCGTACAGTTTTGTGTTTCGTTGATATCATTGATCCAGCCAAGATGCTTATCAACCGGATCTACACTTAATGCCAACACTTTTACATTGCGCTTTTCAAACTCATCTTTTAATGCAGCCGTTCTGCCCAATTCGGTAGTACAAACCGGTGTATAATCAGCAGGATGTGAAAATAAAATTCCCCATGAATCACCCAGGTATTCATAAAAATCTATTTCGCCTAAAGATGTTGTTGCTTTAAAATTGGGAGCAATATCCCCTAATCGTAAACTCATAATAAAATAATTTAGAGTACAAATATATAATAGTCCATCAATACAGTAGACTTTTATTTTACAGGATAATTATTTACATTCGTTCAAATCCAATAAAGTATGTTATCAAAAAAAGCACAATACGCATTAAAAGCAATGGGCTATCTGGCCGCAAAATTTGGAGAAGGGCCTGTATTGATTTCGGAAATTGCCAGAAAGAAAAAAATTCCGGTTAAATTTCTGGAAACCATTTTACTTGAATTAAAAGAAGCAGGTTTTCTCTCCAGCAAAAAAGGAAAGGGTGGCGGTTATTTTCTTGAAACAAATCCAACAAAAATTTCGCTGGCACAAGTCATCCGTATTGCAGGCGGCCCTATTGCCCTGCTACCCTGCGTAAGCCTAAATTTTTATGAAAAATGTAAGGATTGCGATGAAGCAACCTGCGGCTTAAACAGGGCGATGGCCTTAACCAGAGATGCTACTTTAAAAATATTGGAAAAGAAAAACCTGACCATTTTAATTGATGGCTGATTTTACAATTTTAATTTTCGGATAATTGATTTTACCTGTTTTTTCATTTCATCTAAACCAGCCATTTGCTGCTGGATAAAACTATTGTCTTCCAGTTTACCAATTACTTTATTCATTTCTTCGTTGGTTTGGTAAACCATTTTTCTAAATGGATTTGCATAGTCTTTTGCTCTTGAATCATTAATGCCTTTACACATCCAGCTTCGGGTAATTACGGCCTGCTGCAACAACGATTTAAATGTATCGGCCGTAAACTGCCTGGGTGTACTATTTAAAATTTCCAATAATGAAGTATAGGCATGATTCAGTTTATTACCATCATACATTTCACCTTGCTTTATATAATTGTCATGTACTTCATTCCAGCCATTTATTTTACCCGATTTTATCTGACTCATTAATTTATTCAGATCCTCCTGCTGCATCAATTGCCCGCCAATATTCAGCCAGGGGCTTCTCTGTACTTTGGCTGACAATGATTTTTTCAAAGCTTCAAAGCTTTCAAATTTATTTCGCTGCAGCTGTTTTACTATTTCCATTGTACCATAATACTGGATGAGTTCTATAAACAATTTTATGGATTGGGGCACTTTTATTACCTCGGTAAAACGGCTCGAATTTTCCCAGCCTTTTACAACAGCCGAACCATTTTCGTTGGGTTGCAATGCTTGTAAAATTTGGAGTGCATCAAACATTTCATTAATGGTATCTGGGGCCAGATAATCATATTCTATCCGTTGTATTCTTCCGGTACGCTTATCTCTATTTACATATTTCCATGCATTGCGTTCCAGCGCATACATGTTATACAAAAACCAATAACCCGGCATCAATACTAATTTATCATTTGCCAAATCGTTACTTAGCAAACTAAAAGGGATTGGTATCTGCAGCTCTGATGGAAAATCGCCTTTTGCAATTATGGTAAAGGATGCAAATTTTGAATTGTGTTTTAAACTAACACATAAGCCCGGCCAAAAGCCTCTGCCAGCAATCAATTCACCATCCGGGCTGCGGCTGTTATGATTGCTGCCAATGGTAGCACCGGCGGCAATATTACTTTGCCCCATTATTAATGCAGCACATAAAAAAGAATTATTGTGATGCTGCTCATGAGCCGGAAAAATTAAAGAATTTAAAACTTCGCAACAGGAAATAGTGGAGTTGTTGCCCAGGTAAGAATTGATTAACCGGGCACCATATTTTAATTGAGAATGCGAAGCCATTACAAAACGAACCGCTTTAACGCCGTAAAAAATCCGGCAACCATAGCCTACAATTCCGTTTACAATTTCGCAACCCTCACCAATTTGAGAGGTACGTTTTTCATCACTTTTTATGGTGAGGTTTTTTAGTTTATTGGCACCTTTTAAATAAGCATCGGTACCAATTAAAACATCCTTTATTATTTTGCAATTTTTAATTACAGTTCGATCTCCAATTTTTCCATAGTACCCTCTTTTGCAATCGAATTTATTATTGGTAAACGCTTTAAATTTATTAATCAGTGCATCGTCTGCAATATAACGGCTCCACAAATGGGCATCGCCACTCAGCATGCCATCAAAAGGAATTACTGCCCTGCCGCCATTTTCATTACATAATTCCATAACCACCCCACCAGTTTGTTCTTCGTCATCCAAATAAATTCCGTTACCAAATTTTGCTTTTTCGGTTGTTGTCAATTCGTTTACATTGGCAATCATTACTTCGTTTCCAATAATATAATGGCTGAGATAATCTACATTATCAATACAGATATTATCGCCAATATCGCAACTGATAATAGTGCTGTTGTATAAACCAACCGGCATTTTTAAATTATGAAATTCAAGATAGTAGGGTTCCAATTTTCCGATCCGGACTAAACCATGAAATTTACAATTACGAACCAACTCGGGTTTAAAATCGGGTGAAACCAATATTTTATTCCAGTTGTCGGATGTATTTCGGTTACGAACCAACACTTCAATTTCGATGGAATTAAGTTTACGATAACCGCTACAGTTGGGGTTTTGCTGGTAGCGCAGGTAATATTCATCTTTCCCTTTTGGAATATATCCAGATTCTATAAAATTATAACCCAGTTCGTTAACCGGTTTTTTTTTAATGATGTTCATAATGCAGTAAGTGGTTTGTTTCCTTTGCAGACTGCTTCAAAGTAAAGTATTTTGATGCATTTCACAAATAAAAAACCAAGGCTGAAACATTACTCCACCGTAACGCTTTTAGCAAGGTTCCTCGGTTTGTCAACATCTACGCCTTTTGCAATACCTACATAATAAGAAAGTAATTGTAATGGAATGCAACTTAATAAGGGTGCCAGTATTTCATCGGCTGGCGGAACAAAAAATACATCATCGGCTAACCCAGGAATAACTTCATCACCTTCTGTAATTATGGCAATTACTTTTCCTCTACGGGCTTTTATTTCCTGAATATTGCTTACAATTTTTTCGTGGTAACTGTCTTTTGTAGCAACAAATACTACCGGCAAAGCTTCGGTTACCAAAGCAATCGGGCCATGTTTCATTTCTGCAGCAGGATATCCTTCTGCATGTATGTAAGAAATTTCTTTCAATTTTAATGCGCCTTCTAATGCTATAGGAAAATTGTATCCTCTTCCTAAAAATAATGCGTCGTTGGCACCTTTATATTTTTCAGCAATAATTTTTATTTCGTCTGAATTTGCTAAAACTGCTGCAACCTTTTCAGGTATCGCTTCCAACTCAATTAATAATTTGCTATACCGTTCGTTTGATATGGTTCCATTTTCTTTTGCAATTAATAAAGCCATCATAGTTAAAACTGCAAGCTGGCCGGTAAATGCTTTTGTACTGGCTACGCCAATCTCGGGGCCTGCATGTGTGTAAGCGCCACCATGACTAAGCCTTGCAATGGACGAACCAACTGCATTTACAATTCCAAAAATAATAGCGCCTTGCTCTTTTGCTTTTTCAATAGCCACCAAGGTATCAGCCGTTTCGCCACTTTGAGAAATGGCGATAATTATATCTCCTTTATTAATAACCGGATTGCGATACCGAAATTCAGAAGCATATTCCACTTCAACAGGTATGCGACATAATTCTTCAATAATATATTCTGCCACCAGGCCTGCATGCCAACTGGTGCCACATGCTACAATAATTATCCGTTGCGCTTTTTTAAATGCTTCAATATTATTTTGCACGCCACTCATCCGAATAATGCCATTGGTTGCATCTAAGCGGCCCCGTAAGCAATCATGAATGGTACTGGGTTGCTCAAAAATTTCTTTCAACATAAAATGTTCGTAGCCGCCTTTTTCAATTGCAGCCAATTCCATATCCAGTTTTGTTATAAAGGGCGTAATTTTTTCGTTACCGAGATTTTTAAGAATTAATTCATTGGGTCGTACAATTGCCAATTCATAGTCGTTTACATACACCACTTCTTTTGTGTATT
>JANPAP010000273.1:0-2728 GCA_031429975.1 Chitinophagaceae bacterium | reverse complement strand
TACAGTTTTTAGCCCAGTCTGATCAGTTATTATTGCATTATATAGGCCAGCTGCCAAAAGCCCGGTCACTTTAATAGCCATATTTGCATTGCAAGTATTTAAGCTAAAGTTATTGTTGAAAACAATTTTCAGGAAGAAGTTTTAATTTTTGTAAAAGCTGCTTTATCCCGTTTCAATTCTGCTTTGATGGATAAGGGTTCCGGTTTCTATGAAATAACCATAAACGATGCCCGTTTAATCTTACAACGTTTTGGAGATTAACATTCAAAAAGCATATTGGATATTTTTTTCATTCAAGTTTATATTTCCCTTTTAAATAAGCCATCAATTCTTCTGCATTCTTTTTCAGCGCTTCCAATATCAATAATTTTGATCGTCTGGAACCATTCATTTGTAAAGCATGAAAACCCATTTCTTTCAGCAACTCCGTATCATAAGTTCTAAGCACAGGATTATCTGTGCTTCGCAAAATTTCTCCATTGTTATTTTCCTGTCTTCTTAAAATAGCAGGATCGAATATTTTTGCTGCAATATTTTTATAATTATCAAACTCATGGTTATAGTTATCCTCCAGTAATCGTAAAAGAGAAAACTGGTTATAATAATTCATTATTTTATTAGAAGCCTCTGGGTTACGGATTAGCCGGAAACCACCAGAAAACTTAAGCTGGTCAAAGGTTCGGCTGTTATTGGCAAATGGAATATATCTCGGCCCCATCCTAGCCACAAAATATAATTCATCCCCATTTTGTTTTGCCAATTGGCTGTTGTTGAGCAATGAAATTAATGTATCCAATCTGCCAGTTCCTTTGGTTTCTTCAATTATCATAACATCTAAAACTTTGGTATCATCTTCCAAATCGGCTATCAAAGAAATCATAAATTGTTTTTCACGGTCCCTTTCAATTTTATGCTCTAGTTGATACTCTGCCAAAAAACCACAGAATACGGCGAGGAATAACATTAAAAATTCTCAAAAATAAGATTTCCAGTTTTTTTTGTGATGTGGCTCTGCCGGGTTGTGAGCATGATGATGTACTTCCATTTCAGTGTCTAATAGTTTAAAGTTTAAGGTTGAAAGTTGATCTGAAGCAACAGTTTCTGTTTCGGGCATAGCATTTTCTTCTGCAGGAATTATTTTTTTGGGAGTATTTTCTGCTGATTGCTCTTTCAAATTTTCTTCTGATGGTTTATCTTTTTCCTCATTCATATTACTGCTTATTTATTTGCTCCCATGCCGCCGATGATAACCCAACCTTTGTCAGTTTTTTTCCAAGTGTGGATTATTTTGCCAATAGGTTTTTTCAGTGATTCATTTTTCTCATTCGTCCAGGTATGTGTTACATCATATATTGCAATTACGATGTCGCCAAAAGCATTTACTGCTTTCTTATCCAATTCATAATTGTATTTGCCGGAATTCTCTTTATACATGTTTACTATCCAGTCAGTAATATGATCTTTACCTGTTATGATATTATTGGTTGGATACCCAATAAATTTTTCATCCCATAAAGTAAGGTAGGATGTAAGGTCATTTGCTTTTACATATTTCCAGTAGTTCTCTTCCAGTTGCCAAACTTCATTTTTTATTTGTTCTGCAGAAACATCATTCACACTGTTTACCTCTATCCAATATCCATCAGGATCTTGAAAGTACAATTGCTTTACCCCATCGGCCCTATTGGTAAATGTATTTGGTTTTCCCGGCCAGTCAGAATAAGGGATTTTCAAATCGGTTAACCTTTTTAATATCGCTTCAAAATCATTTGTGGTAAGGCCCAAGTGAACTGCTTTATTAATAATTACAGGTTCTTTTATTACAGAGATTAGGTGCAGTTCTCTGCCATCTGCCAATGCCACCCATCGAATGCCATCTATTTTGGTACGATTAGTTATCTCTGGAAGTTGCATGACTGTTTTGTAAAACTCTGCGGAACGGTCTGCATCTTTTACAGAAAGTGCAATATGATTTACAGAAAGCTTGATGCCTGAATTTTCCTGCGCTTGCAGGAATCCGGTAAATAAAATTGCAAAAAAGATGGCGAATGTTTTTTTCATAAAATTTATTTTTTGTAAGCTTTGAGTTACTATTTAATAAGTGTTGAATGCAGTACTTTAATTTTCCATCTTTTATCTTCCTTTACTAAAACAACGGTTTCAATCCATTTCAACTTTGTTTGTTTTCCATTCCGAATTATATCTGCCTGGTTATCATAGGTAGCCCATGCAGCACCATTACTTATAGTTGTGTTTATAAAATTAATAGTATTGATGCGTTTAAAATCTGTTGCCGTATTTAACCTGATTGCCTTATTGATCAGTGTATCCATGTTCCAGGATTGGCCATATTCGTACAACCTTATATCATCAGTACAGTAAAATTTTAAACTCACAGAATCCCTGTTTGACAAGGCTTCAAATACTTTAATGACCGTTTGTTGTACTGCCTGTTGGTTAACTGTTAAATGCTGCTGGGCATGCAGCAATCCTATGCATGAAATTGTAATGAGAAGGAGAATTATTTTTTTCATCAATTGCATTTAATTTTTTTTATAGTCCACAGGCTGAAGCCTGTGGCAATTCAATAAAACAATTCATATTGACACTCAATTTTAAAAACCAATTATGAAAATCCTTGATTTCCCAATATGAATTCCCTCCATGAATTCCCTCCAGCTTTAGCTGGAGGACTAACAATTTTTTTGTATTGGCTTTAGCCAAATTA
>JANPAP010000272.1:0-1612 GCA_031429975.1 Chitinophagaceae bacterium | reverse complement strand
AGCCTTACTTTAAACTGGTTTGTCCAGAATACATCTACGTTAGAAGCACTTTTAAGATAATTGGAATACAGGTCTAATTTGCTGTAGTAAGCTACATTCTTCAGGATGTTTTTTTTAATAGTGGCCGTTACAAAAGCACCAAACTCACCACGGTTGCCTTTATAAGGGTCAACACCATAAAGTGTTGCAAGTGGAGTTTCAGGCTGGCCATTAAAAGTGCCACCCTGTCCTGCAAAACTAAAAGGGCCATTTGAAACGATGGTCCATCTTGTAGCTAAAGGAGATCCAAAAAGTGAAAACCAACTATTGGGTTTCCAGTCAACACCCGGTGCAATAATTATATAAGCAGGCGCAAAAAAACCTGAGTTTCTTCTTTTAGAAGTAGTACCCTTATAATCATATTCGTAACCACTGGCAAGCTGCGAACGTAATTGACCAAGAATGGAGAAATTTACTTTATTCCATTTTTTTGGTTTGTAACCATATTTTGAAACAATATCTAAACGGTCATTTACTTTACGAGTTCCTAATGTTGTGGTATTAACTAGAGCATAATTTAGGTCAATCATGTTTTCCCAAGTGTTTCTTTTCCACTTTCTGTTAGCATAAGCACTGATAGATGCAGTTGAAGATAAAGAAAAATCATCACCACCTGCAGCAATCCAGTTGCTGTTGCCTATTTGTGTAAGGCTGAAATTAAAGTTGGCACCTCTAATCCAACCATTTTTAGTTGGTTTTTTTTCAGCATCAGCTGTTACTGATTTTGAAGCAGAAGATTGTGTTTCTTTAATTGAGGCATCTTGTGCATTTAATTGCAATCCCATAAAAGCAATTGCCAATAAGCTTAAAATTCTTTTCATGTTTGAAAGGTTATATTTAATAAAACAGCTACTCCAATTTTTGAAGTAGCTGCGAAAATAGTATATATTTTTTACTTTCTTAAAGCATCCCTAATTTCTGTAAGTAATTTATCGGTTGATGAAGGTTCTGGTGCCATAGCTGGAGCTGCTACTTCCTTCTTTTTAGTACTGTTCATTACTTTAATCAGCATAAATAATACCAATGCAATAATAATAAACTTAATAACAGCTGCTAAAAAATTGCCATATTTTACTGCACCCCACATTAGTTTATCCAGGTTTTCGGCACCTGCAGCTTTTAACGCCGGAGCTAATAATAAGGGTGTAATTACATCATCCACCATTGAAGAAATAATTGCGCCAAAGGCGCCGCCAATAATTACTGCAACAGCCAAATCAACAACATTACCTTTTAAGGCAAAGTCTTTAAATTCTTTTACAAATCCCATAGTAGTTAATTTAAGTGGTTAAAAATGATAGAAATAATTTTAATAAATATAATAGATAAAATGGAAATTTAAAAACCGTTATTAATCAGTTTTAATTACCGGTTATCTATTTTATTAAGATAAATCATTTTATATAAGCAACTTTACAAAGTGAATAAACGCTTTATCGATTGGTTAATTTTTATACTGCTTTCTTTAATTTGGGGAAGTAGTTTTATTTTAATGAAGTTGGGATTAGATAATCAACTGAGTCCTTATCAGATTGCTTCCTTAAGAATTGTTTCTGCCGGATTGATTTTATTG
>JANPAP010000271.1:0-2996 GCA_031429975.1 Chitinophagaceae bacterium | reverse complement strand
TCAAAATCAAGGCTCCAATGCAAATAAACCAAAATGCAGGAAAGTGGATTTTTGCTTTTACATTCTTTTACCCTTTGCGCTAAATCCTGAAACTGGATGGTTGCAATATGAATACTTTGAGTTGGATTTTTTTGATGGTACAATAAAAAATCCCAGCATTCATTAAAGAGAATAACCTGATGAACTCCATCAAAAAATGAGACGGGTGTTGCTGCTTCCGCTGCAGATTTTCCAGCACCTGCAAAAACAATATTTTTTTCCGAAAGTTTTTTTAATGTTTCATCAAAACAAAAAGGCAAATCAAGAATATGATTATTGGCAAGTGCAACGGCTTTAGTATTGGCTCTTTCCAATACATTTACAACCGATGAATGGTTATATAAAACCGGGGTATTGGCTCCTGAATTTATATCATCATTGATGAGTCCTTCAAAATTGCAAACAAGCGATTTGCCTGCAAAAACAGCGGCATTATCTGCAATTATTTTTTTAAAATCAAGGCTGCACTTTTCATTGGGGCAAGCTATATCACCGGCAATAATCATTGGTTATTACTCATCATTTTTAATGTAGGATTGAAGATACAAATCTGCATTGGCAGCCGTATAATTTTTTGCAGCTGCTATTGCATTGCTGCTATAAAGCTGCATTAAAATGGGATCGCTTTTTACTTTTAAAATATAATCCGCCATCTTACTTATTTCTTCTTTCTGAAAATTTGCGCCACATTGATATTTTAAAATCAACTTACTTAATTCAGAACTATGAGGCGAAATACTAAGAACGCCAGAACCCACAGCCATAATATTATATACTTTGCTGGGGATGCTTACATCAGCAATTTTATCTTCTATCAACACTACACTAATATCAGCAGCAGCAATAGAATAACGAATTACATTATCTGGTTGAAATGGTAAAACCATACAATTGTGTAATTGGTTTTCTTCAATCAATTTAATAACCTGTGGCACTTTAAGTCCTCTGCCAATAATTAAAAATAAAATATCCTTGTGCTCCTTCATCTGTATGGCTACCTCAATCAAGGATTCAATGTTATGGGTGCCACCAATATTGCCAGAGTATTGTACAATAAATTTGCCTTGCAATTTATTAGAAATAATAAATGGGTTTTCGTTTTTAGCAATGGGCTGTACATTGCTAAGGCCTGTCCATAATGGTATTACTTGTATCTTTTCTTTAGGTGCATATTGTGCCATCAGGTTGGCCAACGAATCGCCGATGGTATATACCCTGTGTGCTTTTGCAAATAATTTTTTATTCCACCTTGCCCATGTTTTATATACAAAATTGGTTTCCTTAATGTTCAGCATCTTTAATACATCAGGATACACATCAAACATTAATATGGAAAACTTATTTGGCAATAACAATGAACTCAAGTATGAAAATGGAGGCAATGAAAAATAAAATATTTCATACTTGCGGTAGCGAAACAGCAATAAAAAAAATATTTGCACTGCAGAAAAAAACCAGGCTAAAAAACGACGTACGTGAGAAACTCTTGATTTTTTTAGCACTCGGCGTTTTCTAACTTTTGGATTTATTGGAATATCCTGTTCTCTTATTTCTCCATAAATTAAATCAACTACATCAAAGTGATCGGCAAAACTATTGATGATATCAATGGTTAGGTAGCCGGTAGATTGATTGATGATAACTATTTTTCTTGGTATTGCTTGCATCCTTTAATTCTTCAACTCTTTTAACATGCTGGAACTGCTCATAAACTCCACATCGGGCCAACGCTTCAGGATGGTTTGCAGCAATAATTTTAATTCTTTTAATCCTGCCTCCCTGTTTTTTTTACAGATACCTCCGGCAAAATTTACCCGATGAGAACTGATGATGGCAGGCTTACTCCATTTAAAAGCAGCAGCTATTTGTTGTAAGGTAATATCCATTGATTTATACGATTCGTCATTGGGTTCAAATGCACAGTTGCGGATATAAAAATTTAAGGCGCCTTTTTTTATTTTTTGGCGAAATGTAAATTTATTAAAAGTTAATTGCCCATCTGTTCCCGGTGTTGGATTGTTATGTGCAACCACCATAAATGGAATGCCCGTTTCCTTAACAGTTAATTCAAATTCGGGATGAAACACACTGTTGCTGGGCGTAAACGAATTAGGTGTATAATTAAATAACTGTTCAAACAATTTTACACCTTGTGTAATGGATTGATGTAAAAATGCTTTTTGAGCTTCGTTGGTAAAATAAAACTCGGGCCTAAACTCCTGCAACTCTTCTTGTAAACCTGCAATATTAGCAACTGCTACAAATCCATGTTTAAATGCTTCCAACAATTGTGTATTGCCTTCCTGCAATTTTTGCATCCAGGGCTGTACACAAATATGTTCCCGTCCATGAAATTCGGGAGTAAAAATTCCCGACTCCATTCCCTGCCTCCAAACTTCCATCGTATTGGGATGCCGGTTATACTTTTTAAGCGTTGTCGTAAAGGGCTCATAAAAATATTGCTGATATTCTGCAGTTTTTATTTTATCAAAATCGGGATTGGCCACATTTACAAAAGGCGTCATCACAGCAGATTTACCCTTACTATCCTTTACACTTGAGAGTGTTTCAAACAACTGCTCCAAATCATCTTTGTCTTCCAGGGTATCCAACAAATTATACCGAGAGGGATGAACATACACAGAAGCCTTTTTTAATTCAACAATCGCTTCAGCCGAAGGCATCCGTATACCTCCGTAATCATCACACTCAATCACCACTATCTTTTTATTGACAGTAGGACCAGGAATGTTTTTTAGATTTAATAATAAATTATACTTCAGTGAAGCAATACTCATAAGGTTTGATTATTCTAATTTTTAAAACTAACTAAGGATCGATTGGTACAAACTAACATAATCTGTTACCCTTTGCGTTTCATTAAAAAACAGCTCGGCCCTTTTCCTGCAATGATTGCTGTAAAATGGTTTTCCATTTTTTCTGATCTGGTCTATGGC
>JANPAP010000270.1:0-2537 GCA_031429975.1 Chitinophagaceae bacterium | reverse complement strand
GCATCATTATTTTTTTAGTTCCCTGTTTGCTTTTTTAGCACTTATGGGTTCAATGATGGTAAGTTATACAAGGGCAAGAAGTGAAGGACTTGGTATTGAAAATAAAGGAGGCGTTATGCAGCGGCCCGAAAGAGTTGTATTAACCGGCCTTTCTGCTATGGCCTGTGGAATTGCAGGGCATTTTATTGGGGGCGATTTTAAATACTTTATTTCAACAGTTCCATTTCACATTTTTGAAACCATTTCAATATTTACAATACCCATTTTTATAATGGCTATTTTATCAAATATAACTGCATTGAAAAGATTATTTCATGCTAAAAAATCTTTAGAAGGGAAGTGAAAATTTATGCGTTTAGGAAAAATTGTTATACCCGGGTTACTTATTTTTTTTCAATTTGTATTTAATTTTCTTGTAGCTCAACCGGCAAATTATAGAACCCCTGCAGCGGAAGTTACCAGGATGTTTTATTTACAGCGGTCTCATAATGAAAACACGATTAGTTACGACATAAATGTATTAAATGGAAAATTAAATGTTGAAGATCCAATACATGTTTATTGGATTCGATATCAAGAAAATGGGCAGAAAGCAGAGTTAAGTTTTATCCAACGTAAATTTGCTTACGGCATTACAGCAAAAAAAATAAAAGAAAATTATTACGAATTAAGCTTCGTTTCATACAAAAAGCAAAAATTGTATTTAATGCCGGGTGCCGATGGGAAGTACCATATTTATACAAGTATTAATAAAAAACTATCAATACTAAATAAAATTTATCTCGAAATTAAGGGTGGAACTTTTTGGTTGCCCAATATTGAATATGTTGAAATAACCGGTACCGATCCGGCTACCAATCAGGTAGTAAAAGAAAAAATTAAAATATAAATTTGTAAAAGCCTGGTTAAAAATAATGTTTAGGTATTAGTAAATTAAACATTGAAAATGGTTGTTACAGTAGCCAAATTTTAAAACGATGAAAAAAAATTATGTTTCAAATAGCGAAAGTTCTATAAGGATGTTTAAAAATGGCCTGATGGAAGCTTTGTCAAAAGTGCATTTTTCTGTACCACTTTTTATTTTTAGTCCGGTAATTATTTTTTTTATTTACCAATCTATAAATGATGGAATAACACTTGCATCTTTTGGATTGTTTTTTTTATTTGGGTTTGCTGTTTGGACAATTACCGAATATTTACTGCATCGATTTATTTTTCATTATCATCCTAGTTCTGAATTTGGTAAAAAAATACATTTTATTTTTCATGGAGTGCACCACGATTACCCTAGGGATAAAAAAAGGTTGGTACTGCCGCCATCAGCAAGTATACCATTGGCAACACTGTTTTATTTTTTGTTTTCTGTTGTATTAACTGATCTTCATTTATTTGCTTTTTTTCCTGGGTTTTTATTGGGCTACCTTATTTATGATATGCTGCATTATGCCATGCATCATTATAATTTTAAATCGGGCATCATGAAAAAAATTAAACAGCACCATATGCTGCATCATTATCAGGATCCCACAAAAGGATTTGGTGTAAGTTCATCCATTTGGGATGTTGTACTTCATTCTGAATTTGATAAAACACCTGAAAGAATTGATGCGTAAAGCAACATCATCAAATATTTTTTATGCATTCATTATTACGGTTGCATATCTTACTGTTTCATTTTTCTTAATAGGGTTTAAATCAGATCAGTTAGTGCTTGCTGCAGTTTTTAATACGGCATTTCTTTTTAATTCTTCCAGCCAAAAATTTATCACAGGCTTTTCAATTTTTATAGTTTACTGGATCATCTTCGATTATATGAAGGCTTTTCCAAATTACAATTTCAATACGGTTCATATCGAAGATTTATATGCTGCTGAAAAATCATTATTTGGCATCCATCTTAATGGCCGTATTGTAACATTGAATGAGTATTGGTTGCAGCAGCACAATACTTTTTTTGATTTGTTAGCCGGTTTCTTTTACCTGTGCTGGATCCCAGTGCCATTGGCATTTGCTGCCTATTTATTTTTTACCGATAAAAAAATATTCCTGCAATTTTCATTTACGTTTGTGTTGGTAAATTTTATCGGCTTTATTATTTACTATGTGTATCCAGCAGCGCCTCCCTGGTATATTCAGGAACATGGCAATCATTTTATTAGCGGAACAAAAGGTAATACAGCAGGCCTTATCCGCTTTGATCAGTATTTTAATATTTCGGTTTTTGAAAATTTGTATTCAAAAAGCTCAAATGTATTTGCTGCAATGCCATCATTGCATTCATCTTACCCATTGATTGTTTTATATTATTCAGTAAAAAAGAAAATGAGTTGGATGTTGAAATTGATTTTTGCTATGGTAATGCTGGGAATCTGGATGGCTGCAGTTTACAGTAGCCACCATTATTTACTGGATGTATTGGCAGGTATTGGTTGTGCAATATTGGGTATTTTTATTTTTGAAAAGTTGCTTTTACAATCAAAAATTTTCAATCATTTTTTACAGGTTTATTATAAAAAAATCTCCAATTAATCTTTCTG
>JANPAP010000269.1:0-3082 GCA_031429975.1 Chitinophagaceae bacterium | reverse complement strand
ATCAATTTTAATCAACACAATAAATTCAACCAATTATGTATGTACTTCACCCCTGGCACGGTGCCCATTACGGCAGTAAGTCTCCAGCTATTGTAAATGGATTAATAGAAATTTCACAAGGCTCCCGTGCCAAATATGAAATTGATAAAACCACCGGACTGTTAAAATTAGACCGTGTAATTTATTCCTCCTTCCACTACCCAGTTAACTACGGATTTATTCCACAAACTTTGGGCGAAGATGGCGACCCATTGGATATACTGGTAATTTGCAGCGAAAGCATTCAACCACTTTGTTTGGTTGAAGCTACCGTTATTGGAAATATGCAGATGATTGACAATGGCGAAAAAGATGATAAGATTATTGCGGTGGCAACTAAAGACCCTACTGTAAATCATTTTACCAATGTAAATGAATTGCCCAGGCATTTTATTTCGGTACTGAAAAACTATTTTGAAAATTACAAAGTGCTGGAAAATAAAATTGTGCTAATTGATGAGTTTCAAGATAAAGATGCAGCCTACCTTGTCATTAACCAGGCAATTGATTTTTATACAAAGAGTTTTCCTAAAAAATGAAATCAAACAAAAAAGTAAATATGGATATGCAAACAATTTTGATTGTAATTCTGATTGGTATTGCAGCCGGTGTACTTTCCGGAATGGTTGGCGTTGGAGGGGGGCTCATTGTAGTACCCTCATTAATTTATTTTTTGGGTTTCTCTCAACATTCTGCTCAAGGAACATCATTGGGCATGATACTATTGCCTGTAGGCATTTTAGGCGTACTGCAATATTACAAACAAGGCAATGTTGATTTTAAAATTGTAGGCATATTAGCCATCGGCTTTTTTGCAGGTAGTTATTTTGGAAGCAAAGTAGCCTTAAGTATTTCTCAAGAAATGTTGAAAAAAGTGTTTGCCATATTCATGTTACTAATTGCACTGAAAATGTTATTTATCGATAAAAAAATTGCTGATAAAAAAACTACAACAGTTATCAAATCCAATTCATAAAAATTGTTGATTGCTCTAATCTTCAATCTAAATTTATTGCTACAATTACAAAAGTTTGTTGACGCTAATTATTAAATACTGAATCTAATTTAATAATTCCAGCAATCCATTCTGACAAACTGGCATCTATAAACTATTATTACTTATTTTTGCATCCAATTTTTAAGATGGAACTATTAGAACATATCAGTAACAAATCGCATGACGAAAACAGGCAGGGTGAAGCGTTTGAACCTGCGTTACAAAGCGAAAATATTTTTAACAAGCACTTTTATATAGAGAGCTATGGCTGTGCTATGAATTTTGCGGATAGTGAAGTGGTTGCTTCAATACTCCACAGTAATGGATTTGCAGCAACAAAAAATTTGGAAGAAGCCGACCTTATTTTTGTAAACACCTGTTCAATTCGTGAAAAAGCCGAAATAACCGTACGCAAGCGCCTCACCGAATTCAGAAAATATAAAAAAACAAATCCGGGTTTGTTGGTAGGTGTATTGGGTTGCATGGCGGAAAGATTAAAAGAAAAATTTTTAGAAGAAGAAAAACTGGTTGACCTGGTGGTAGGCCCCGATGCATACCGTACTTTACCCAATTTAATTCAGGAAGCTGCAACCGGACAAAAAGGAGTAAATGTTTTATTAAGCCGTGATGAAACTTATGCCGACATCTCCCCCATTCGCTTAAACAGTAATGGCGTGAATGCTTTTGTAAGCATTATGAGGGGCTGCAATAATATGTGCTCATTTTGTGTGGTGCCATTTACAAGAGGGCGTGAAAGAAGCAGGGATGCCAATAGCATCATTGCTGAATGTACCGACCTGTTTAATAATGGCTATCGGGAAGTAACTTTATTAGGACAAAATGTAGACAGTTATAACTGGATAGATGAAGCATCGGAACAGATGGTATCATTTGCATTACTGCTTGAAAAAGTTGCATTGATTGATCCGTTATTAAGAGTGCGATTTTCAACCTCACACCCAAAAGATATTACCGACGATGTGTTGTTTACAATTGTGAAACATCAAAATATTTGTAACAATATTCACCTGCCGGTACAAAGTGGCAGCAGCCGTATTTTGCAATTGATGAACCGTACCTATACCCGGGAATGGTATATCAGCAAAGTAAACCGCATTAAAGAATTAATACCCGATTGTGGTTTATCAAGCGATATGATAACTGGATTTTGTACCGAAACTGAAGAAGATCACCAAGAGTCGATGAGCCTGATGCGGTACTGCAAATTTGATTTGGCTTACATGTATTTTTACAGCGAACGCCCCGGAACCCTTGCTGCCAGAAGGTTTAAGGATGACATTCCCGAACTGGATAAAAAAAGAAGATTGCAGGAAATGATTGATCTGCATCGCATCCATTCGCTTGAAAGCATGCAACGGGAACTAGGAAAAACATTTAATGTTTTGATTGAAGGCAACTCTAAAAAAAATGAAAATGAATTGTATGGCCGCAACGATCAGAATAAAGTAATTGTTTTTCCAAAACACAATCTTAAAAAAGGTCAGTACATACAGGTAAAAGTAAACGCATGTACTGCAGGAACACTTTTAGGCGAAGCAATACAATAAATATAAACAACGATGGATTTACAGATAATAAAAAACCGCTACGACATTATAGGCAATTCGCCAGCATTGAATTACGCATTAAGTGTAGCCGTACAGGTTGCCAATACCGATTTAAGTGTTCTTATTAATGGCGAAAGTGGCGTAGGTAAAGAAGTTTTTTCTCAAATCATTCATTCATTAAGTGCCCGTAAACACAATCCATTTATTGCTGTAAACTGCGGCGCTATTCCGGAGGGCACCATCGATTCAGAATTATTTGGTCACGAAAAAGGATCATTTACCGGTGCCGTTGATAACCGTAAAGGTTATTTTGAAACCGTTAATGGAGGCACTCTTTTTTTAGATGAAATTGGAGAATTGCCATTGGGTACCCAGGCAAGATTATTACGGGTTTTAGAAACCGGCGAATATATTAGAGTTGGTAGCAGTAAGGTGCAAAAAACAGATGTTCGGTTGATTGCTGCAACCAATAAAGAAT
>JANPAP010000268.1:0-5892 GCA_031429975.1 Chitinophagaceae bacterium | reverse complement strand
TCCAAACATTTCAATAATAAAAAATCTCCTTTATTGGAGATTTTTTTATTGCAGCCAACTGTGGATGGAATTGTTTAGTTTTAATAAACTTGCTCATTTAAAATTTACAACTATGTTTTTAATAATTCTTGGCTTCCTGCTCATTGTTGCCATTAGCCCGATTGCAAAAAATAATCCTGCCTTATCGAAGTTTACAGGTATTGGCCGAATGGCGGGTTTGTTATTTATAGTGCTGGGCGTTATTACCTCCTGTGTAAAACAAATTGATGCCGGCGAGGTGGGTGTAAAAGTATTGTTTGGAAGTATTCAATCGGATATTTTACCCAGCGGTTTAAATTTTGTAAACCCTTTGATGGATGTAAAAAAACTGGATGTAAAAACACAAAACTACACCATGAGTGGCGTAAATGATGAAGGCAACAAAGTAGGCGACGATGCCATAAGAGTGCTTACCAGCGATGGTTTGGAGGTAACCATCGACCTTACCGTTTTATACCGGGTAGTGAGTACCGATGCTCCCAGATTATTAAGAGAAACCGGCGATGATTTCAGGGATAAAATTGTGCGGCCCATTACCCGTACAAAAATTCGTGACAATGCTGTGTACTACCAGGCAGTAGATTTGTTTGGTAATAAAAGAGACGAATTTCAACAACGCATTTATAAAAGTATTGAAGATGATTTTAGAAAAAGAGGTTTGATGCTGGAGCAATTACTGGTAAGAAACATCACCCTGCCCAACTCTGTAAAGGCCTCCATCGAATCAAAAATTAATGCAGAGCAGGATGCCAAAAAAATGGAATTTGTATTGCAAAAAGAAAAGCAAGAAGCCGAAAGAAAAAGAGTGGAAGCACAGGGTATCGCCGATTATCAACGCATCATCAACACCGGCCTAACCGACCAACAATTGCAATACGAACAGATAAAAGCCATGAAGGAACTGGCTTTAAGTGCCAACGCAAAAGTGATTGTTATGGGTAAAGGAAATACACCACTCATTATTGATGGCAAACAGTAATGAGTAAGCGAAGCCATAATTTAAAATCAAACTTTAATTAAATAGATTATGATTCGAAGCATTTTTATAATTGTTTTTTTGTTGTTGGCAAACTGCATAATAGCACAGGAAAATTTAGCCAATAATAATAATCAGCAGCAAATAAATCTTATTGGTTCTTATACCGGAGATTTTGGCGATACAAAAATTACCATTCTTTTTACCAAAGTAAATCTGGATAGAATTGAGGGTCGCTCTGTTGTAAAGGGCAATGGCCGCTTCATTACCGGCCTCGTACACCGAATGGGCAATACCATATATATATTAGCAAGTGAACCGAGTGGAGATGCACACGATGGTGGTTTTGTATTTGCGATTGATGCTTCAAATCCTCAGCAAATAAAAGGTAGTTGGACACCCTATAACCCCACAAAAAAAATTACAGCAAAAGAGTTTTATTTGCAAAAAAATGGTTTTATTTTTTTAACTGATGTAGGCAAATTTCCTCAGGCATCAAAAATATTGCTCAATAAAAAAGAGTTGATACAATTTACAAATGATGAAATGGAATTGATGTTAAACGAAATTTATGCAAGAAGAGGATATTGTTTTACCAATAAAAAATGGCGAGAAATTTTTGAAGATAAGGATTGGTATATACCTATTGTAGGCGATACAAAAATTTTATTTTCTGAAATTGAAACAAAAAATTCAGCCTTAATTCAAGAAGCTACTACTGTTCATGTTGTGGCAGATAATTAATAAAAACTTGCGGATGGAAACCGAAGTTGTAAAAACATTTGATAATTATTTTTCGGCAAATATTATTTTGTCGAGGTTGCAGGCATCGGGTATTGAATGTTATTTAATGGATGAGTTTACGGTTACCCTCGATCCTATTTTAACCAATGCCATTGGTGGCATAAAACTGGTTGTAAAAAAAGAAAATGCTGCTGCCGTAAAAAAAATATTACAAGCCTATCAATTAGAATATTTATTATCGGCTACCTGCCCCCAGTGTGGCAGCAATAGTTTTACCCATGTTGCAAAACCCAATGTAACAAATTATGTAACGGCTATTTTAACCTGGCTCTTTTCCAGTTATGCAGTTGCCACAGATTATGTGTACCAGTGCGGCAATTGCAGATATGAAACTGAAAATTTACCCGAGCCTGCTGTGGAAATTGAAAACCAAAACTTGAATTAATTTTTTATCGCAATGGAGTCAACAAGGAATAAATCAGCGAATCTAAAAACCGGCCATCGTAAAAATAATTTTCCCTGAAATAAGCTTCCTTAACAAATCCGTTTTTCTCCAGTATTTTTTTGGATGCTTCATTGGCAGGATTTACATTGGCACAGATAGAATGCAATTTTAATTTTTTAAACCCATAATCAATAACCAATCCTATGGCTTCATTCATAATTCCCTTACGATGCTGTTTGGGCTGCAGCATGTACCCCAATTCACTCCGATAATTGGCTTTGTCCATATTCCAGTAACCGATATTTCCAATCATTTCATCATGGCCCTTAAGCGTAATAGCCCATGCAATACTATCGTTGGTAATTAAACCGGTTTTAATTTTATTTACCTGCTCTTGTGCATCAGCAATGGTTTTCGCCCTGGGCCGGTCAATATATTTCATGGCTTCATTATCACTCCTGAGTACAAACATTGCATCTACATCTGTATCCAGAATTTCTCTTAACAAAATTCGATCGTTTTGCAAAACAGGAAAAGGCGAAAAATTACATACTAACATAAAAGCTGGTTGAGTATTTAAAAATAAAATTATTTTTTTATCTCTGAACAAAAAAAAACCGGAGCAAAACTCCGGTTGTATTTTATATAAAAAATTTATTGCATTAAAATTCGGCACTCTTCGGAAATCTTGGAAAAGGAATTACATCCCTGATATTACCCATGCCGGTTACAAATTGTACCAGACGTTCAAACCCAAGCCCAAAGCCTGCATGCTTGCAAGCACCAAACCTTCGGGTATCCATATACCACCACAATTCTTCGGTAGGAATATCCATTTCTTTCATGCGCTGTTCCAGTTTATCCATACGCTCTTCCCGCTGGCTGCCACCAACAATTTCACCAATACCCGGTGCTAAAATATCCATGGCTGCAACCGTTTTTCCATCATCATTCTGGCGCATGTAAAATGCTTTTATTTCTTTTGGATAGTTGGTAAGTATTACCGGTTTTTTAAAATGCTTTTCAACCAAATACCGTTCGTGTTCACTCTGCAAATCGATACCCCATTTATCAACGATGTATTGAAATTTTTTCTTTTTGTTATGATTGCAATTCATTAAAATTTCGATGGCTTCTGTGTAAGTCAATCTTTCAAAATCGTTGTTCACCACAAAATCCAGTTTTTCAATTAAGCCCATTTCACTCCGCTTTTCTTGAGGCAGGTTTTTTTCTTCCTCTGCAAGGCGTTGTGCTAAAAATTCCAGGTCCTCTTTGTTATGGTCCATCGCATATTTAATAATATACTTAATAAACGCTTCGGCAAGGTTGGCATTATCTTCCAGATCATAAAAAGCCATCTCTGGTTCAATCATCCAAAACTCAGCAAGGTGGCGGGTTGTGTTCGAATTCTCGGCCCTAAAGGTTGGACCAAAAGTATAAATATCTCCAAAAGCCATTGCAGCCAATTCGCCTTCCAATTGTCCGCTAACAGTAAGATTTGTATTTCTTCCAAAAAAATCTTCTTTAAAATTTATGGAGCCATCCTCATTTTTGGGGGCCGTTCCATCAATGGGTAAAGTAGTTACTTTAAAAGTTTCTCCGGCACCTTCTGCATCACTGGCTGTAATAATGGGGGTATGTAAATACAAAAATCCTTTATCATTAAAAAACTGGTGTACCGCAAATGCCAGTGAATGGCGAATGCGGAAAATTGCTCCAAAAGTACTGGTACGAAAACGCAAGTGTGCAATCTCTCTTAAAAATTCGAGGCTGTGTTTTTTGGGTTGCAACGGAAATTTTTCTGCATCACTGTCACCCAAAATTTCTACCGATGCTGCTTTTAATTCTACTTTTTGTCCTTTACCCAAAGATGAAATTACTTCGCCGGAAGCTTTGATACAAGCACCTGTAGTTATACGTTTTAGGGTAACCTCATCCAGCATTCCCAAACTTACCATCACCTGCAGGTTGCTGTTACAACTACCATCATTCAAGGCAATAAACTGGTTGTTTCTAAATGTACGCACCCAACCCATAACGGTTGCCTCATAATTGGTAGCATCGCTGGCTAATAATTCTTTTATTTTTATCCGCTTGTTAAACATGTTCATCAATTTTATGGCTGCAAATATAAGCTATTGTCAGTATGGGTAAAAAGGTTGCCAAGAAGCAGATTGCTAAAAATACAATTGTATTAAATTGCTGGAATTTGATTTTATGTAGAATGGCGTGATTCCAATAATTGGAAATTCCCCAACAGATAGTTTCATTGAAATTTTAAAAAAATTTTCATTTTAAAAAAAACCCCGTAATATTGTGCTGGAATAATGCTGATAAGGTCTTTCCAATCATTCATTGCATCAGAAGGTCACGTTCCAATCAACATATAATTTCTCATTTCAATTTTCAGATTTATTAAGCCCGATTTTTGAAAAACACTTTTTCATTTTTTTATGTACGACATTTTACAACTGAACGACATGCTCGTTCCCGAGTTGCAGGACATTGCTGAGCAACTTTCTATTCCCAATTTTAAGAAATTAGAAAAGCAAGACCTTGTTTCCATAATAATGGATAAGCAAGCCAGTGCCTCCAATTCTGATAAAGATACAGCCGATGCCAAGCCAAAACGCAAACGCACGGTGGCTAAACCAGTTGCCGAAAAGACAACTGAAGAATTAAAAGAAAAAACAATTACAGAAACTGTAAAGCCAGAAATTAAACATAGTAAAAAAGCAGAGCCGGTTGCCGATAAAAGAAAAGCAACAAAAAAAGTTGAGGAAGAGGAAGAAGACCTGCAACCGATAACCGACGAAGAAAGCACTGTACCTGCCGCATTTGCATCCTTATTACAGGAAGTTGATGAAATGGAAGTACAGCAACAACAACCCGAAGTTGCTTCAACCGAAACAAATACAGCTGCCCAAACTCCGGCAAAACAATTTCAACAAAGAAGAGAACAACAGTTTAATATAGAATTTGACGGTATTATTTTAGGCGAAGGCGTGTTGGAAATGATGCCCGATGGTTATGGCTTTTTAAGAAGCAGTGATTACAATTATCTTTCCTCGCCGGATGACGTTTATGTATCGCCATCTCAAATAAAACTATTTGGATTAAAAACAGGTGATACGGTTTACGGTTCTGTACGTCCACCAAAAGAAGGTGAAAAATATTTTGCTTTATTAAAAGTAGAAACCATCAACGGCAAAAGTCCGGATGAAGTAAGGGACCGGGTTCCGTTCGATTATTTAACGCCGTTATTTCCTTTCGAAAAATTAAATCTTTGTACCCGTTCTGATAATTACAGTACCCGTATCATGGATTTATTTACACCCATTGGTAAAGGGCAGCGTGGCTTAATTGTGGCGCAACCCAAAACTGGTAAAACCATGTTGTTGAAAGAACTGGCCAATGCCATTGCAGAAAATCATCCGGAATGTTACCTGATGATTGTACTGGTGGATGAAAGGCCGGAAGAGGTTACTGATATGGAACGCAGCGTTAAGGCCGAAGTAATTGCATCAACATTTGATGAGCCGGCTGAGAAGCATGTAAAAGTGAGCACCATTGCCTTACAAAAAGCAAAGCGCTTGGTAGAATGCGGACATGATGTGGTGATTTTATTAGACAGTATTACCCGTTTGGCAAGAGCACATAATACCGTTGCTCCATCAAGCGGTAAAGT
>JANPAP010000267.1:0-2358 GCA_031429975.1 Chitinophagaceae bacterium | reverse complement strand
CGCTTTTTGTTATTACTGATATTGTTCTTTACTTTTCTTGCCAGTTATGTTTTATTTAGTGGTAAAATCCGCAGCTGTGGCTGCTTTGGCGATTGTATTCCTTTAACTCCCATCCAAACTTTTATAAAAGATATTATTTTGTTAGGGATGATTATTTTCTTGATTTTAAAACAACAATTTATTGAACCATTATTTAAAGAATTATTACCAATGGCAATTGTTTTTTTGTCGGTTATTGCGGTGGGATTTATTCAAATGTATGTTATCGATCACCTGCCATTAATCGATTGCCTGCCTTATAAAGTTGGCAACAATATTTTAGAGCTCCGTAAAATGCCGGCTGATGCAATACAGGACAAGTTTACCTATTTATTTATTTATGAAAAGGAAAATGTAACAAAAGAATTTACAACCAGCAATCTGCCAGACAGCACCTGGAAATTTGTAGATCGCAAACAAACACTGGTTGAAAAAGGAAAAAATAATGTTCCGTTAATAAATGATTTTGCTTTAAAGGATAGTTTGGGAAATGATTCAACCGAAGCAATATTAAGTTTACCTGCCAGTTATTTATTGTTTTTAAAAGAGATGGATCCGGATGTAGACAGGTGGTTAAGTGTTTTTGCAGATGTTGTAAAAAAAGCAAAGCAACAAAATATTCCATTGTACATAATTACTGCCGACAGTAAAAAAGTTTTCAATTTTTTCAACAAATCAAACGGCTATAATTTGCCGGTATTAATTTGCGATGTTACAGCAATAAAAACTGCAGCCAGGGCAAATCCAACGTTGTTTGTAATGAAAGGAGCCGTTGTACAACATAAATATAGCTGGGCCGATATGGATGCAGTTTTAAAATAATCTCAGTAAAAATTGTAAATAAATTTTGAAACATTTACTGCAAAAAATTTTCTATTCTTTTTTGGTACTGCTTGGAATAGTGGTACTGGTTTTTATCATGTTTCAAGGTTTTGGCGATCCTGCAAAATTAGTGATGGGGCAATCAGGCGATAAAAAAACTATTGAAAACATTCGCCATGATCTTAATCTCGATCAACCCAAATGGAAACAGTTTCTTTTTTATCTTAATGATGTTTCACCCATTTGCATACATAAAAATGCAACCATTCAACAAAAAGAATTGAATGGTTTTTTTATTGGAAGAGAAACTAAAATTGGTTTAAAAATTCCTTACCTCCGAACAAGTTATCAAACAAAAAAACCTGTTATCGCTGTACTTGTAGCGGCATTGCCGGGTACCTTACTGTTAGCAGTAGCCGCAATGCTAATAGCTGTTTTAGTTGGAGTTTTATTGGGCATGTTGGCTGCTGTAAAAAAGGGAACCTGGTTGGATAGCACTGCTGTTTTTGCAAGTATTGCAGGTATCTCTGCGCCGTCTTTTTTTATGGCAATTGTTATCGCATATTTTTTTGGAGTAGTGTTGCAACCCTATACAGGTTTGCATTTAACCGGAAGTTGGTATGATATTGATGAAGTAACCGGCGAAAAATTTATCAGCCTAAAAAATTTAATTTTACCGGCAATTACTTTGGGCATAAGGCCCCTTGCAATTATTACACAACTCACCCGGAGTTCTATGCTGGATGTATTGAGCCAGGATTATATCCGAACCGCTTATGCAAAGGGTTTAAGTAAAAGCAAAATTATTTTCAAACATGCATTGCGGAATGCTTTAAATCCTGTAATTACCGCTATTACAGGTTGGTTTGCCGAATTATTGGCCGGTGCGTTTTTTGTTGAATATATTTTTGGGTGGAATGGAATTGGAAAAGTTACGGTTGATGCTTTGGAGAAATTAGATTACCCGGTTGTAATGGGGGCAGTGTTGGTAAGCGCTTTCATTTTTATATTTATAAATATGCTAGCCGATGTTTTGTATAGTTGGGTTGACCCCAGAGTAAGTGCTTAATTATTTTATCACCACTTCTTTTATTACTTCGTCGCCCATTGCTTCATTTACCCTTTCAATAATTTTATCTTTTTGAAAAAGCAATTCGTTTTTTAAAGGTGCTACTTGCGAACTGATAAAAAGGGTTTGATTGATGATTTGAATTTTATCGGTGTATTTGGCAATGGTTTTTCCCATAATGTTTTCCCAAACATCCTCAATTTGCAAAGCTTGAATGCCGCTTTTAAGACGACTATTTTTTAAAAATTGCTGGATGGCGTCTTGCATCGAAAATTCACCCATAATACTTTACTTTTTTTAAACAGAATAAAAAATGATTCGTTGATTTTAAATTACTGAACTAAAAATTCCACTTTATAAGCGCCCCATAATAAACTGATCATTCCGTTTTTGCTAATGCGAAATGTCATTTTTTCAGAAAATGCATC
>JANPAP010000266.1:0-8845 GCA_031429975.1 Chitinophagaceae bacterium | reverse complement strand
AACTGCTGTAACGTTTAGTATTGATGCAAATGCTGCTTCTGCAGCCAGTAACCGTTTTATGATTGTGTTTAAAAATTACAATGTGTTACCGGTAAGTTTTACTAATGTAAATGCTTATCAGCAAAATAACCAAATTGCAGTAGAGTGGAAAGTAGAAAATGAAATTAACATGGTTAAATATGAAGTTGAAAAAGCTACCAATGGTATCAGCTTTAGTGCTTTCAGCAGCAAAATGGTTTTGGGTAATAATAACCGCAGTTCAGTTTACAATGTTTTTGATATTAATCCTGAAACAGGAAATAATTTTTATCGCATTAAATCATTTGATCAATACGGACAAGTTAAATACAGTGCTATTGTAAAGGTGATCATGAATAAATCAACTGTTAGCAGTATGAGTATCTATCCTAACCCGGTAACGAATAATATTATCAACCTGCAATTAAGTAACCAACCAGAAGGCAATTATCAATTAAGAGTAACCAATTTAAATGGTCAAACAATTTATACAACCAGTTTAAAAAGCAATAGCAATAATGCAACCCTTTCTATAAATGTTCCTTCAAAATTATACACAGGAATATATCAATTAGAAATATTGAATCCAGCTGGGGAAAGAACAATGCAACAAGTAATTGTAAAATAAGAAATCAATAATAAGCTTAAAATTGATAAAATGTTTGTAATCCAAATAAGTATTTGCAATACCTAAGTATTTTTTTCGTTAGCATTTTAATTATAAAACTTACATGTGAAAAAGTTTCTATTATTATTCATAATTACTGCCATTTTTGGAAAAATGAATGTAGTAATTGCTCAAAATATAGCCATAAATAGTACAGGAAATTTGCCAGATACCAGTGCTATGTTGGATGTTAGCAGTACTATTAAAGGTTTTTTATTGCCAAGGATGACAACCGCTCAACAAAATGCTATTCCGCTGCCGGCTAAGGGGTTAATGATTTATAATACCACGGATAATACTTTTAAAGTCAATACTGGTACTGCTGGTACTCCTTCTTGGTCAACCGTATTTTTTTCGAATAATGGTACCAATACCTTGAGTAGTAGTGTAAATACTTTAACCAATACCACCAATGGAATTGCAGCAACAGCTCCTATCATCAATACAGTAAGTAATACAAGTAGTGTCAATAATTTAAGCACTACTATTAATGGAGTAGCAGGTACTACTGTACCAATAATTAATAGTAATACACTCTCCTTAAGTGGATCAAATATAACTTCTACAATTAATGGTATAGCATCATCTGCATTAAATTTATCTCCGGCAATTAATGCTACTGCCTGGAGTTTAAGAGGTAATGCTGGCACAAGTGCTACTACAAATTATATTGGCACTTCAGATGCAACAGATTTTGTTGCAAGAACCAATGCTTTGGAAAGATTAAGAATTTCTTCAACTGGAAATGTTGGTATCGGTGCTTCAGCACCCGGTCAATTATTGGAAACAATGAATGGCAATATTTTAATTAATAACAATAATAACAGTTCGGGTGAATTAAGAATTGCCACTCCGAGCAGTAGTGGTGAGTTTTACACTTCATTAAAATCGGGTACTCAAACAACAAATATCAGTTATACGCTTCCGTTAGCACAAGCCATAAATGCCAACCAAGTACTCAGAAATAATGGTGCCGGACAATTATCCTGGGCAAATATTTGGGATGTAATGCCCGGAACTGTACAAGCCGCTAATGGAGATGGAACTGCATATTCTACCAATTCTATTACTGATGTCAATATCGCTCAAATGACTATTGCCGTAACAGTTGGAAAATATATTGTACAATTTAATGCTGCAGCGTCGAATGCTAATTCAAGTATGGTTACAACATTCAGTTACTATTTAAATGGCGTTCAAATTGGTGAATCGATCAGACAATATCAAAATGCAGGAATATTGCCTGTTGCTTTAATGACACATGTAACTGTACTTGCTGCTGGTAATTTAGAGGTTAGGTGTAGGGTATCCAGTTCAAATAGTTGTACCATTTATGGCCGTACATTAATGACCATCAGGACAGAATAATAAAAAACAACTATTGTTTTTTATGTTTTTTAAAATGGTAATAATAAAATTATTGCGCCTGCATTCCCTGCATGGCTTCACTGTCAACTCTTGTATTTTTTCTTTTAAATAAGGATACATCTAGTTTTCCAAAACGCCAGTTAAAGTTCAATCTTACAACCTGCGGGTCTCTTCTGCGATCGGTATTTTGTACAAAATAAACCGACTCAGCGTACACACTGTTTAATCGGGTTCTAAAAATGTCACTTACTTGCAGGGTTAACGAGGCAACATTATTCTTCATAAAATCTTTACGAATGGCAATATCAACTCCATAAAATGGTTTGATATAACCCTGTGCTGATGGGCTATTTCCGCCACCAAACATCATTCTTCCACCCCCGCCACCGCTGTTTTGGGCCACCAGTGTTTTTGCCTGATAATCGCCGCTTAACTGAATAGAATAGTTTTTAGGCAATTTAAAATTATGGTTCATTTTAGCAAACCAACTTAACTGACTGTTGTTAACTCCACCCGGTAAATTCCCTGCATTTAAGGTTACATGAAACAGGTTAAAGTTGCTGGTAACATCCCACCACTTATTTATTTTATCCTTACTGGTAATTTCCCAACCATAAGTAAAACTCTTGCTGGCATTGGCATTAGTAGTAAAAATTACAGAGTCGGGTTTTGAAGGTGCATTGGGGTTGATGTCTTTGTACTGATAAGTAGAAATAAGATTGTCGGTGTTTTTTATATAAACGGTGGTTAATAAATTATGCCCGGTGGCCACTTGGTTTTGATAAGTAAGTTCCAGCAAATTGGTAAATTCCGGTATCAGGTCTGGGTTGCCTTTTCGCAAATTCAACGAGTCGCTGTAATCAATAAAAGGGATCAGTTGAAAAAAGTTAGGCCGGTTTATTTTACGGGAATAATTTAATTGAAGGTCTTGCTTGTCGTTTAATTTATAAGTTGCAAATGCACTTGGAAAAAGACTGAATGGAAATTCGTTGGAGAATTTTTTGTTTTGGCTGATCAATATACCGTCATATTTCGAACTTTCAATCCGCAAGCCAATTTGGTAACTGAATTTATTTATTTGTTGCGAAAAGATACCGTATGCAGCCAACACCCTGTCGTTAAATTTGTAATTGTTATTTAGCGCTGCAATGGAAATGAATTGGCCGGTAAGCGTGTTTTGGAAATAGTTGTTATTAAAACTGTAAAACTCCCGAAGAGCAATCCTGGCACCTGTTTCAAACTTCATTTTATTGCCAAAAGGATTTGTAAAATCAATTTGCGATGTAAAGAATTTTGAATAACCACCACCTTCAGACCGTTCGTAAACCGGCGCTGATTTAGGTGTTGCTGGAAGATTGAAATACTGGGTGCCAAAGTCATTTACATTATCGTTTTTACTGTAGTTGTAATTGGCATCGGCGGTGAACTCTTTATTTGGTTTTGCAAAATTGTGTTTAAAGCTGATGGTAGTTCCGTAATTTCTGAAATTATTTACGCTGTTGCTACTTCTATTTCCATAATCGGCAACGCTGCTGTCACCATTTGTGCCATTAAAAATGGTATCCCGGTTTATATAGATATAATCCTTGTTTTTAAATTGCCCCCGGCTAAAATTGCCTGATAGCGAAATCGTATTTCGGTTGTCGATAAAATAATCAAAGCCAGATCTTGCAAATCCAAACATACCTTGTCCTATCGGGCCATTGGTTTGTGTAAGATGTGCTTTTGCGTTATTTAAAAAATCGGTACGGTCGGTATTTACATTCGAAATGGATTTGCGAAAACCCAATTGCCCGGCTACAAATAAATTTATTTTTTGTTGCTTAATGTTTAAATCGCCTCCAAAACCAGGCCTGCCCCTACTATCGATACTGGCTCGTATGCTGCCATTGTAACCCACTTTTCGATTTTTTTTCATTACTATATTCAGTATGCCCGATCCGCCACCCGATGCATCAAATTTTGCCGAAGGGTTGGTGATGATTTCTACTGTGGCAATGGCGTCAGCAGGAATTTGTTCCAGCGTCATTGTGGTAGGTCTGCCATCAACAAAAATTTGCGGAGCTGCATTACGCAAGGTTACATTGCCATCAATATCTACATTTAAACTGGGTACATTTTTCATTACATCAACTGCAGTACCACCAATACTGGTTAAATTTTTTTCTACATTAAAAACTTTCCGGTCAATGCTAAGTGTAAGTAAGGAGGATTTATTGGTAACCGTAACTTCTTGTAAAAATTTGGCATCTATCTGTAATTGTATATTGCCCAGGTCTTTTACAATACCACTTAGCATATTACTAAAATCGCCACTGGGCTTGCCTCCTGTAGGCATATCAAAACTTACTTTCAGTTCTATCGGTTTAAAACCAGTGGCCGATACTCTTAATTTAAATGCAGCCATTACGGAGAGATTTTCTAAACGAAACTCCCCTCTTTTATCAGTAAGCATCACTGCTGCTACTATATCTTTTCTTTTTTTTGTAACCGTATCTAATTTATTTTGAATTAACTGAACCGATGAAGCTTCGATGGGTTTTCCGGTAATGGAGTCAAGAATTTTACCGTATAATATTCCCATATTCATATTTCCAGCTGCACGGTTACCACCCGGAAATTGGGCCAGTAATTGAGTAGAAGAGAAAATAATAGCAACAAGAAATAAATACTTTATTAATGATTTAAACAGCATGGTTTTTTTATTGATTTAGAATAAGGAAGCAAAATTCAAGTATAAATTTAAAAGCCCGCTTGATACAATGATGAACGGTTGTATGCTTATTGGAAAGCATGAAATCAAGTATTGTAATTTGTTATTTTACTAAAATGGCAATCAACACCTCGGCAATGCCGATTAGGATACCAAAAATACCACCAATGATTTCCAGGAAAACAAATTCCTTTTGAGTGATTTGTTGCAGAATATTTTCTAGTTTTTCGGATGAGAATCCGGCTATTTTTTCGGTAACAATTTTTTCAAGGTCAAGGTCTTGTTGTAATTTGGCCATATAGCCTTTCATTAATAATGGAAACAGGCTTTCTAATTCCAACAAAAAAGCTGCTTTAAGTTGATTGATTGTTTTATCTCCCAAAAACATGGAGAGCATGGGAAAAACTTCTTTAAGTTTATTATTTAAAAAATTATCAATATGGGCTTCAATTTCTGGCTTTAATTTCTCCAGATTTTCGGGGCTGGTTATTTTTTTTTCAATTTCTTCAAACGATAAAAGTTCTTTTCCCACAATTTGCCCCAGCTTCTGTGCTATCAACCGTTGATTTTTTGGAAATACCCCTTGAATGGTAAATCCTAAAATTTTTAATGGGCGCCTGGGGTGGAAAAGCATTTTAATTGCAACCCATGTTGTAACCCAACCTGTAAAACCCGAGAGTAAAATGCTGATGATATTTTCTGTCCAGTTCATAATTTCTTTTTGCGCTGCAAAGAAACATAAATAATAATAACTCGCCGGTATATAAAAAATCACCGGGGTTGAAATAGCGCAAATTTAATACAGTTAAGGCTTTGGGGCTTATGGTTAAATTTTTAGAATATGGGTATCCTGGGTTTTGTAAGAAAAAAACAGATGTAATTTTTGAAGTAGACATGTTTTTAGTTACTTTTGCCAACTGCAAAAATGGTAGTCGTAGCTCAGTTGGTTAGAGCATCAGATTGTGATTCTGAGGGTCGGGGGTTCGAGCCCCCTCGATTACCCCAAAAAGGTTCTTCATTTAATTGAAGAGCCTTTTTATTTTTCCAATAATCAATCTGTTTCAAATCGTAAATTTGCCTTTTATCATTTTTTATGAAAACATTAGTTAGTAAGGCTGGTTGATTGAAATAAAAACAGGTGATTTTCCGTTAATTTTACGATATGCTCCAACTCAAGCAAATTATTATGAATAAAAAATTTTTTCCAGTTTTACTGGTACTTACCGTAGCAAGCTTTTTTTTAGCTTTTTCCAAAGACAGCAATCATGATAATCCGCAATCGAAATATGAAAAAATATTGCGTAATGTTGGGATGTTGCTTGAACAAGGGCATTACAGCCCCAAAACAATTAATGATGCTTTTTCTAAAGAAGTATTTAATCGCTTTATTAAAGATTTGGATGGCGATAAAAGTATTTTCCTGAAAGTTGATATTGATAGTTTTCAAAAATACAACGATAAAATTGATGATGAAATTCATGGCAGCAAACTGGCATCTTTTTATGCAATCAGTGAATCTTATTCCCGTCGTTTGATAGAGGTTTCAAATTACTACAATGATATCTTGAGCAAACCTTTCGATTTTACTAAAAACGAAAACATATTGCTGGATGGCGATAAATTACAATACCCTAATGAAAATAACGCAAGAAAAGAAGTTTGGCGCAAACGGTTAAAATACCTGGTATTAACCAAATATTCGGATTTGCTGGATGATCGTGAAAAAAACAGCAAAAAACCACCAACAGCTGTTAAAGATAGTACCGATAGCGAAGAGCAGGAAAGCAGCACTAAGAAATTTGTTTACAAAGCAGATAGTACACTGGAGAGAGAGGCTAGGGGCCTAGTAAAAAAACAAATTGAAAGATATTTTACAACTTTAAAAAATCATAACACAACGGATGAATTATTCAGCATTTTTGTGAATGCGGTTACAACAGAGATGGATCCGCATACCAGTTATTTTGCACCGGTTGACAGCCGCAGTTTTAATGAGCAAATGAGTGGTAAATTTTATGGTATTGGCGCCCAGTTAAAAGAAGAAGAAAGTAAAATTAAAATTGCCAGTTTAATTACAGGTGGCCCTGCCTGGAAATCGGGTGAGTTGGGTATTAATGATGAGATAATAAAAATTGCACAAGGCAAAGGAGAGCCGGTTGATGTTACCGGTTATGCAGTAACCGATGCAGTAAAATTAATTCGTGGTGCAGAGGTTGGAACCGAAGTAAGGCTTACCGTTCGCAAGCCTGATGGTAATGTAAAAGTGATTATCCTTAAAAGAGATGAAATTAAATTGGATGATACATTTGCCAAAAGCGCCATCATTAATGGGGAACATAAAATTGGGTATATCTATTTGCCAGAATTTTATATGGATTTTGAAAAACAAGATGGTGCCCGTTGCTCAGATGATGTAGCAAAAGAAATTGAAAAACTAAAGGCCGAGAATGTTGATGGCATTGTTATGGACCTTCGCAGTAATGGGGGAGGTTCTTTGCCTGAGGTAGTAAAAATGGCGGGTTTATTTATTGAAGACGGCCCAATTTGCCAGGTAAAAGCTAGGGATCAGGTGCAACCAATACAGCTAAAAGACAGGGATAAATCTGTTTTATATTCGGGGCCCTTAACTGTAATGGTAGATGAATACAGTGCATCGGCATCCGAAATATTTGCAGCTGCAATACAGGATTATAAAAGAGGAATAATATTAGGCAGTAGTTCTACTTACGGAAAGGGAACTGTACAGCGTACCATACCTTTAAACCCAGAATCTGAATTTCAATTTGGCACTAAAAAAGTGGAAGATCTTGGAACGGTTAAACTAACACTTCAAAAATTTTACAGGGTTAATGGTGGGGCTACCCAGTTAAAAGGAGTTACCCCTGATATTGTTATCCCCGATAGGTATGAGCTTTTTAAAACCAGGGAAAAAGATAATAAAACATCTTTAAGTTGGGATGAAATAACCAAGGCAGATTATAAACCATGGACTTCTACCTACAGTACTTCAGATGTTGTAAATACGGCAAATGATCAAATCAGTTCCAGTTCACTGTTTTCTACTTTAAAAAATAAAATTGAATGGATTAGCAAGGAAAACGACAAGGAGTATTCTTTAAACCTAGTTCAATATAAAAAGGAACAAAAGGAATTAAAAAGCACTTATTTGCAATTGGATAGTTTATTTAAATTGAGTAAGGAAATGAATGTAAAAAACATTGAAGCTGATATTCCAGTTTATTCCTCAACTAAAGAAAAGACAGAAAAAAATAAGCAGTTTTTAAACAGGTTGAAAGCTGATATTTATCTGGATGAAACTGTAAAAGTGATGAACAATATGATTAATCAAACCAATGTTGCTTTGATTAATAGTAATAAAGAAACGTTGAAGAAAAATTAATTATTTAATTGAATATTTTTAATAGCTGCCAAATTTAGGCGGCTATTTTTTTGCAGAAAAGGAAATGAAAATTAGCGAATACAATAATTTCCCGATTTTAATGTTTTATGATGTAATTATTTTTGGATTTTTTGCATGATTTAAGTAACTTGAAACTTGTAAAGCTTTAAAAATCCAAAATAAATATTAGCCAATGAAATTATATTCTTACCTGAAATTTAACCAATTCCTCAATTTTAAAATTAGATTATTATGAACGTAAACATTCAATCAGTGCATTTTGACGCAGATTCAAAATTGGTATCTTATGTTGAAAAAAAACTTGAAAAATTATCCCAGTTTCACGATCGAATAACGAAGGTAGATGTGTATTTAAAATTAGATAATGTTGTACACAACATTAAAGATAAGGTTGCCGAAATTAAAGTTCATATTCCTAAATATGATTTTTTTGTAAAACATTCTTCAAAGTCGTTTAAAGAAAGTTTTGATGAAGCATTAGATTCTGTAATTGTACAGATTAAACGAAAAAAAGAAAGACTTGCAGCTTAAAATATAGCCCCCGTTTTACGGGGGTATTTTTTTATAATCCCACATTATTCACATTTTTTATTTTTTTGTAAAAAAATCTTTTTCAAAGTTTTTGTATTAATCATTTTCACTTACCTTTGCCTTCCGA
>JANPAP010000265.1:0-2421 GCA_031429975.1 Chitinophagaceae bacterium | reverse complement strand
ATAATAAGGTTCTTCCACCCAATCGCTCTGCGGCAAGGTCAATCATATTTGTAAAATCTTTTGCTTCCATTAGTAATCTTATTTATTTTTTAATCGTTTTTTAAATCATCAATACTAAAAAAAAATTGCTACCTATTTGCCAATAAAATTTTTCCAGAATTGGGTTGATTCATTTTTCCATCTGCAAAAACTTTTTCTCCTGCTAAATAAACCTGCTCAACAACTCCATATAATTGTTCATTAATATAAGGCGTTACTTTATGTTTATGCAAAATGATTTCTTTTGTTACAGTAAATATTTTTTCATCATCCAGCACAATTAAATCTGCATCAAATCCGGCTGCAATTTTCCCTTTACTATTTTCTTTATTAATCAGCTTTGCAGGATTTTCGCAAAGCCATTTTGCGATATCGTTAAATGTAGCATTTCTTTTTTTAGCAGCGGTCCACAACACCGGCAATGCAAACTGAATGGATGCAATGCCACCCCATGCTTTCATAAAATCGCCGCTTTCAATTTCTTTTAAAGAAGGCGTAGCCGGCGAATGATCGGTTGCTACAAAATCAATCAACCCCTCTTGTAAAGCCTGCCACAACTGATCATTGTTTTCTTTTTCACGAATGGGTGGTGCACATTTAAATTCTGTTCGGCCATCCTCAATTTCTTCGGCATTAAAATACAAATAATGCTGACCGGTTTCAACTGTAATGGGCAACCCTTTTTGTTTGGCTGCTGCAATTTGTTGCAACGAATCGGCAGAAGACAAATGAACAATATGCACCCTGCAATTAAATTTTTCGCAAAGCCGTATCATCATTGCAATGGCATCGTCTTCCCATTTTTTTGGGCGGCTGTTTAGGTAGTTTTGGTATGAATTGTTGCTGGATACTGGATGCTGGATGCTGGATACTGGATGCTGGATGCTGGATACTGGATGCTCGTTTCTTGTTTCTTGTTTCTCGTTGCTGATTGCTGGTTGCTCATTGCTGGTTGCTGGTTGCTCGTTGCTGGTTGCTGGTTGCTCATTGCCAATTGCCTGTTGCTCGTTGCTTATTAATTCACAGTGTACTAACAATGGCAAATTATATTTTGCGATGATGGGCATTGCCATGCACAAATCTTCTTCCGTGGCATTTGGAAATTCATCAATTCCTGAATGCGTAAGAAAAGCTTTAAACCCCATCACGCCTTTTTTTATCAGGGGCTCAATTTCATTTTCATTTCCGGGAACTACCCCACCCCATAAACCCACATTGGTATGCAATTTATTTTTTGACGCCAAAACCTTTTCATCAAATGCAACAGCGCTGGTGGTTACCGGCGAGGAATTTAACGGCATATCAATCATGGTAGTAATACCCCCTGCTAAAGCGGCCATGGTAGCGGTTTCAAACCCCTCCCACGCCGTACGGCCGGGCTCGTTAATGTGTACATGCGGATCAATAACACCGGGCATTAAAATTTTATCGCCCAATTCAATTACTTCAATATTTTCATGCAATGGTAATGCTGAAACCACATCCATTATTTTCCCATTGTTTATTAAAACAAAGGCTTCATTTATTCCGGAAGGAAGTACTGCTCGGTTACTGTGTAAGGCTATCAATCGTTCTTTTTTTTAAGTTTAATCCTGAACCGATAAAATTACAAAACAAAATTTTAAATTGTAGTTTTACCGAAGTCTAAAAAATTAAAAAGAAATATTTTATTTATGATGTTGAATGTGCTGATTTATGCCCTCCTGGGTTTTGTATTGCTGATGTTGATTGTGATGACTTACCAATTTAATACACTGAATAAAAATGCAGCAGCAGAAGGCGCTTCAGATATTGTAAAAGACAAACTGATTTTATCACAAGGATTTATTTACACCAGTTTATTGTTGGTTATTGGATTGTTGATTGCATTTACCTGGTACCTGGTAAAAGGCACTCCTTGGGAAGGCCACCTGATGGAATGGCTGAACATTGTGGTAAGATTGATGCACATCACTTTTGGCATTGCATGGATTGGTGCTTCTTTTTATTTTGTTTTTTTAGAAAATGCATTGAACCGTACGGATAATGTAAGAGACGAATTGGCGGGCAATCTTTGGGCGGTACATGGCGGCGGATTTTATTATTTAGAGAAATATAAAGTAGCCCCCAAAACAATTCCAAAACATTTGCATTGGTTTAAATACGAAGCTTATTTTACCTGGGTATCCGGATTCTGTTTACTATTTGTGGTGTATTATTTTAATGCCAAAGCCATGCTGATTGACAACAATGTAATGGCCATGAGTTCGGCTGCAGCAATTGGAATTGGCATTGGTTCGTTTGTGGTGGCATGGGTAATTTATGACCTGATGTGCAAATCTCCCCTGATAAAAAAGATGGGTTGGTTTGCCATTGTTGGATTTATTATTGCCATTGGATTTG
>JANPAP010000264.1:0-1506 GCA_031429975.1 Chitinophagaceae bacterium | reverse complement strand
CCGGTAGAAATAAAATAATAAAATTTGAAGGGCATTATCATGGTCATGCCGATTCGTTTTTAGTAAAAGCAGGAAGCGGTGTGGCTACATTAAATATTCAAACAGTGCCCGGCGTAACTGCAGGTGTAGCCAACGATACTTTAACGGCCGCTTACAATAATCTGGATGAAGTAAAGCAACTGGTTGCTGAAAATAAAAATGAAATTGCAGCAATTATTGTAGAGCCCGTAGCTGGCAATATGGGATGTATTATTCCACAACCCGGTTTTTTAGAAGGGCTGAGAAAAATTTGTGATGAAGAAAAAATTGTTTTCATTTTTGATGAAGTGATGACGGGATTTAGATTGGCTCCCGGAGGTGCCCAACAAAAATTAAACATCCATGCCGATCTGGTAACTTATGGAAAAGTTATTGGAGGCGGAATGCCGGTTGGCGCATTTGGCGGCAAAAAAGAAATCATGCAGCACATTGCACCGCTTGGAAACGTATACCAGGCGGGCACTTTAAGCGGCAATCCTATTGCAATGATTGCAGGCTATACCATGTTGAAAACATTAAAAGACAATCCTGGAATTTATAAAGAGCTGGATGAAAAAACAGCATACCTGCATAAAGGATTGGATGAAGTTTTAAAAGCCTGGGGTAAGCCTTATGTAATTAATCGACTTGGCTCAATGATCAGTATTCATTTCAGCGATCATGCTGTAACCGATTTTGCAACTGCAGCAGCTGCCAACAATGATTTATTTAAACAGTTTTTTCATGCCATGTTGCAACGGGGTATTTATTTACCGCCTTCTGCATTTGAAAGCTGGTTTTTAAATAATGCATTGTCTTACCAAGATCTGGATGAAACTATAAGCAAGGCTGCAGAAAGTTTAGCAGCCATTTCTTAATTTTAATTTAATAATAAGGGACTAAATTTTTAATTTAATCAGCCCTAATAATTACATTCGCAAAAAAATATTTTATTATAAAACAACCAACAAATGAGTGAAGTAAAATTAACAACAGGCGAAATACAAACAAATAAAGGCACACTTACATTTGAATTGTATGATGATGCAGCACCCATTGCTGTAGCAAATTTTAAAAAACTGATCAGTAGTGGATACTATGATGGGCTTAGCTTTCACAGGGTAATACCTGATTTTATGATACAGGGTGGATGCCCCGATGGTACCGGTGCCGGCGGTCCGGGTTACAGCATTCAGTGCGAAACCAAGGGTGCAAAACAAATTCACGACAGAGGTGTATTGTCGATGGCACATCGTGGGCCCAATACCGGAGGCTCTCAATTTTTTATCTGCCATAACCGTAGCAATACCCAGCACCTTGATGGTGTGCATACTTGCTTTGGAAAAATTACGGGTGGGTTGGAAATTATTGATGATATCAGGGGAGGAGATGTGATGACAAAATTGATCATCAATCCATAATTTTTTTAAAAATAGTAATGCCATTGATTGAAGTTTTAAATTCAATTAATGGCATTTTTTAATTAAT
>JANPAP010000263.1:0-1620 GCA_031429975.1 Chitinophagaceae bacterium | reverse complement strand
CAGGGAACTAAAAAACTGCTTGATGATAAATTAAAATTAACGGCAAGTATCCGCTACGATAAAAATGATAATTTTAAAGGACGCTTTACTCCAAGATTTACGGCATTAATTAAAGTTGCCGAAAATAATAATATCAGGGTAAGTTATCAAACAGCCTATCGTTTTCCAAGTACCCAGCAACAGTGGATCCGTTTGAATGTTGGTGGTAATGTAAAATTGGTTGGCGGTAATAAATTCTTTGATAGTTATTATGGATTTAGCGCTAAACCAACTTACAATTTAGAAGGAGTTACAGCCTATCAGCAGAAGGAGTTTAAACCAGAAGCTGTTAGCACTTTTGAACTTGGCTACAAAGGGTTATTGGCACAAAATAAATTGCTGATTGATGTGTATGGTTATTATGGACAATACCAGGATTTTATTACACGTAGTTTAATCATTACACCTTACAACAGCAATCAGCAACAATTGGCTGCCGACCTTGCAAGTGGTAAACCTGCAGGTAGTTTGGGCGACATCTATTCGATCCCTGTAAATACAACTTCTAAAGTAAAAACTTTTGGATTTGGTATTGGGTTGGATTACCGTTTGCCAAAGAATTTTATGATTGGTTTTAATTTATCATCGGATGAATTAAAGGATGTACCTGTAGGATTTAAAACTTATTTCAGTACTCCAAAATATCGTACCAATCTTTCTGTAAGTAATAATGGATTTGGTAAGAAAAAACAATATGGCTTTAATGTTACCTACCGTTGGCAAGATGCTTTCTTTTATGAAAGCGATTTCAGCAATGGCAATGTAAATGCCATTCATACATTGGATGCACAAATGAGTTATAAGATTCCTGCAACCCGTTCACAAATTAAAATTGGTGCAACTAATTTATTGAATGAATACTATTCCAACGGTATGGGTAATGCCATTATCGGAGGTTTATATTATGTAAGCTTCGGATATAATGTATTCTAAATTTTTACAACCACTAAAAAAATAAGTATGAAACTTTTTAATAAAATAAAAAAAACAAGTTTGTTGGTTGCTGTTGCAGCACTCATTTTTACTTCCTGTAATAAATTAACGGTGGAGCCAACAGCCAATGTGCAACCGGCACAGGCTACCAGCCCAACCCTTGCCAGTTTGTTGGATGACCCCAGTTATTCAATTATGAAAGCAGCGGTTATTAAAGCCGGTTTAATGCCCATGTTATCAGTACCAACCTTGCGTTTTACCATGTATGTACCCGATGATGCAGCTATGACTGCTTCAGGAATTTCGGCTGGGGCCATTGCGGCATTACCAGCGGCTACTGTAACAGCAATTGTGAGCTATCATATTTCGCCACAGGTAATTACTACTGCATCCATTTCTACTGGCTTTCCAAATTTTGAATATCCAAGTGTATTCAATCCAGCTCCTACTGTAAGTGCATTGTTTCGGTTATCAAATTTTCCGAGTGTAAGGCCGGGCGTAGGTGCCTGGTTAAACAATATTCCATTAATAGCAACCAATATTATGGCTGTTAACGGGGTAATGCATAAAGTATACAGAGTGGTTGCCCCACCATCACAATACTTGTGGGATAAAATTAATTCAGATCCGGAATTAACCTTTTTTAAA
>JANPAP010000262.1:0-6083 GCA_031429975.1 Chitinophagaceae bacterium | reverse complement strand
GCGGTGGTATTGAGTTGCCTTGACAGCCGTGTACCTGTAGAAGATGTATTTGACCAGGGGCTGGGGGATGTATTTGTGGCAAGGGTGGCAGGCAATTTTGCAAATGAAGATATACTGGGCAGCATGGAATTTGCTACCAAAATAATGGGAACAAAAATTATTGTTGTGTTGGGGCATACAAAATGCGGCGCCATAAAAGGTGCCTGCGATCATGTTGAAATGGGCAACCTTACCAGCCTGTTGAGTAAAATCAGGCCGGCTGTTGATGATGAAAAAACCATTCAGGAAAACAGATCCTCCAGCAATGATGCTTTTGTTGAAAAAGTGTCTACCATTAATGTTTACAGAGCTACAAAAGCCATTATGGAAAGAAGCCCCATTTTAAAAGAGATGATTGAAAAAGGTGAAATTGGCATTGTGGGTGGCACCCACGACATTACAACGGGAGAAGTTGAATTTTATGAAGATACCCTTACTATTAATTAATTTATAAAGGCGGTAATTAAATTACCGCCTTTATTTTTGAATACCTTTTTTATGAGTAAAAACATTATACTGCTGTTTCTTTTTACAACAATTAGTACTTTTTCCTTTTCGCAGGATCAGCGTATTGCTGATGATAACAATATTAACTGGCTGGTTTATAATGGCGATTTTTCAATTGGGAAAAAAACAACCTTGCACACCGAATACCAATGGCGCAGGGTAGATGGTTTTAAAAACTGGCAACAGGGACTTTTTAGAACAGGCCTGCATTATGCCATTAGCAAAGATGTTAGTATTAATGCTGGTTATGCATTTGCCGAAACATTTGGGTATGGAGATTATCCTGCTGCTTATACTTTTCCTGAACACCGGATTTACGAACAGCTTGTTATAAAAAATCCGATTGGCAAACTCGATTTATCGCACCGCTTTACATTGGAACAACGATTTTTAGGAAAGGTTTCAGAAATTAGTGGCATCAAAAACACAGATTATTTTTTTCTAAACCGGATGCGTTATAGGGTTAGAGGAGAGTTGCCCATTGCCAGCAACCATTGGTCCGTTATTTTACAAGATGAGATTTTTATTGGTTGGGGGAAAAATATGGGCACAAATATTTTTGATCAAAACCGTATTGGGATATTGCTGGGATACAAACTTAACAAGCAACTAAAAATTGAATGCGGTTATATCAACCAAACCTTACAGCAATCAAAAAGAATAAATGATAAAGCGGTATTTCAATATAACAACGGGCTGTTACTAGCTTGTAACTTCTCCTTAAATATTAAAAAATAATCCTTCCAATCGGCAACCTATACCCGTAAATTTTAGATTTATTTTTTAATAGCCGCTGTTAAAAAATTTTGTATTTTACTAAAACAGTATCTAATCAAAAAAATCAGATAAAATGAAAGTAATTTTATTATTAACGGCATACATTCTCGTATTTCAAACAAAGTTGGGTGCACAACCAACGCTTTCATTAACAGCAGTAATAACAGGGCTATCGGCCCCTATGCAAGTTGTAAATGCCGGCGATAACAGTAATCGCATTTTTGTTATTCAAAAAGCCGGACTTATCAAAGTGTTTGATAAAACATATGTTTCATTGGGAACCTACTTAACCTTGACTGGAATTACCACTACTGGTGAAAGAGGTTTGTTAAGCATGGTTTTTCATCCAAACTATGCAAGCAACGGATTGTTTTTTGTGTATTATACCAATGCTAATGGCGACTTGGAAATAGCCCGTTATAAAGTAAGCAGCAATTCAAACATTGCAGATGCTACTTCAAAAGTGGTGGTACTAACCATTCCACACCCAATCAATACCAATCACAATGGAGGAACAATGCATTTTGGTATTGATGGATTTTTGTATCTCTCTACTGGCGATGGTGGCGGTGGTGGAGACCAATCTAACAATGCCCAAAACCTTAATTTACTGCTAGGAAAACTAATTCGTATTGATGTAAATACTTCTGCAACGGCTCCATACTACTCAGTACCATCCGATAATCCATTTGGAAATGAAATTTATGCATATGGATTGCGTAATCCATTTAGATGGAGTTTCGATAAATTAACAAATGACCTTTGGTTGGGTGATGTTGGTGAAGGCTCTTTTGAAGAAATCAACCATCGTAAAACAGATTCGATAAAAGGAGTAAATTTTGGATGGCGTTGTTATGAAGGCAATAATCCTTATAATATCAGTGGCTGTGGAAACATCAGTAACTATACATTTCCTGTTTATACCTACCCAACACCAAACCCATCTGGTGCTGTTACAGGAGGTACGGTTTATCGGGGCGAAACCTACATTGCTTTAAGAGGTTATTACATTTGTGCCGATTATTATACCGCTAATTTTTCACTTATTAAGTATGATGCAACCAATTTTACTTATACAACCAGCATTCAAAATATACTACCAGCAGGTATGAGTAATTTTGGAACTACCGATGATGGCGAAATGTATGCGGTATGTTTAAACACAGGCACTGTTTACCGGATTGTTAGCAGCGGCTCAATACAATATACATTTACTGGAAATGGAAACTGGAATGTTTCCAGCAATTGGTCCAACAATAACATACCACCATTAAACCTTCCCTCCGGATCTGAAATAGTAATACGGCCAATTGAGTCTGGCGAGTGTGTGTTGAATGTTTCCCAAACAATATTGCCAGGCAGTAAAATAACGGTTCAAAACAACCGTCAATTCCGAATTATAGGTGATTTAAATATTCAATAATTTAAAACCTACCTAAACTGGGTATTGCTTTTTTATAAAAACATTCGTCTTTTTACACAATGATTAGTATTTGGATGCCCGTTTTTATTCCATAATTCCCCTTCTTTAAAATAAATTATCCTAAATAAAATAAAGTCTCTTTTAAAATCTAAAAGAGGCTTTATTATATAACACTAAATATTTTACTAAAATAATACTAAATTTATTAGTGTTAATAAAAGAAACCCATTATCTTTGATTTCCAAATTATTTTTACAATCGAAACCAGATACATCACTTAAAAAAACTAACAATGAGTAATGCGGAAAAACTAAAGGCGCTGAAATTAACAATGGATAAAATTGATAAAGATTTCGGCAAAGGATCGGTTATGATAATGGGCGAAAAGCCAGTAGTAGAGCAGGGTGTTATTTCAACTGGCTCTTTAGGGCTGGATGTGGCACTAGGTATTGGTGGGTTGCCAAGAGGCAGGGTAATAGAAATTTATGGCCCGGAAAGTAGTGGTAAAACAACCGTTGCAACACATGTAATTGCTGAGGCTCAAAAAAAAGGCGGCATGTGCGCTTTTATTGATGCAGAGCATGCATTTGACAGCAATTATGCAAAAAAACTGGGAGTAGATATTGATAATTTATTGATTTCACAACCCGATTATGGAGAGCAGGCACTTGAAATTGCAGACAGGTTGATTCTTTCCGGTGCGGTTGATGTTGTGGTGATTGATTCTGTTGCAGCGTTGGTACCAAAGAGTGAATTGGAAGGCGAAATGGGCGATAGCAAAATGGGGCTTCATGCAAGATTAATGAGCCAGGCTTTACGCAAGTTGACTGCAACTATTTCAAAAACCAATTGCTGTTGCATTTTTATTAACCAGTTAAGAGAAAAAATTGGAGTAATGTTTGGTAACCCCGAAACTACTACCGGTGGTAATGCATTAAAATTTTATTCTTCCGTTCGTTTAGATATTAGGAGGATGGCACAAATAAAAGATGGTGACAATGCAATTGGAAATCGTGTAAAAGTAAAAGTGGTAAAAAATAAAGTAGCACCGCCTTTCCGTAATGCAGAATTTGATATTATTTTTGGTGAGGGTATTTCAAAAGTGGGAGAGATTATTGATATGGGTGTTGAATTAGGCATTGTTCAAAAAAGCGGAAGCTGGTTTAGTTATGATACCAATAAATTGGGGCAGGGCAGAGATTCGGTAAAACAATTGCTTTTAGATAATCCGGAAATGGCTAAAGAAATTGAAGCAAAAATAAGAGCTAAGATTGCAGAGAATCTGGCTGGGTAAAACAATTAGGTTGGGTTAGTAAATACAAAGAGGCCATTCGTAATTGAATGGTCTTTTTTATTTTGATTATTTATGTAAAGCAATAAAATACCCTGTAGCATTTTTATTACTACTACCTACAATACTATTGGTAGATGCAGCATGAAACCAGCAGTTGATGAATTTTGGTAATTGCTGCATACAATTTATAATTTGGGAAATTGACAATCCATTTGAACAAAAAATTATTTCTTTAACAGCATGCGTTTTAATCAGTATTGATAACTGCGAAATATCTCCTATGCAATTTGATTCGTTTTTATTTAGGGCAAGTCTACCAACAATTTCAAATTCTTTACCAGCTGCACTTAATGCTGCTACAATTATATTGAACTGAATTGTATCAGCTATAATAACAGTTTTAGAAACTTTATTTAATCCGATTTCTTTTTTCTTTAAAGAAGCAAATGGCAGTTTTATAAAATTTATAATTGAGGTCGATATTGTTTTTATTACAATTGTAATTTCAATAATCAAACTGTAAAAATTTGCACTGCTGTTTCCATAATGCTTTTTTACAAACAATGCCATAGCCCCATAAAACCGGTTAATGTATTGCAGGTTTTCTTTAGTGCTGCTTTCGCCTTTAAAATGAAGGATGCTGCTTTCTGAAAAATAAAAATTTTTAAAGCCGGCTTTTTGAATCCGGTAACTCAAGTCAATATCTTCAGCATACATAAAAAAATCTTCATCAAAACTTCCGGTAGTATTCAGCACATTTTTATCAACCATCATAAATGCACCCGACAAAACATCTACCTGGTGATTTTGATGTTCATCTAAATTTCCTAAATAATATTTTGAAAAGAGTTTTGATTTCGGAAACAAATCGACTAGTCGTAATAATTTAAAAATAGATGTTGAAGGAGACGGAAAACCTCTTTTACTTTCTCTCAAAAATTGTCCACTGCCGTCAATCATTCTAACTCCCAATGCACCGGCATTTATTTGAGCATCAAAAAAATTTACACATTTTTCAAGACAATCTTCGGGCAATAAAGTATCGGGGTTTAGGAATAGTATTTTGTTTCCCCTTGCTAATTTAACTGCAACATTATTTGCTTTTGAAAAACCCGTGTTTTCATGTTGCCAAATGAAATTAACTTTTTCAAACCTGCCCTTAAAATAATCACAACTGCCATCGGTTGAATTGTTATCAACAACAAATATTTCGGCATCCAAATTTTTACAAGCATTGATTACAGAAACAAGGCATTGTTCTAAAAAATATTTTACGTTATAATTTACTATGATGATGGATAGTTGCAGACAATAAATTTTACTTGTACGAAATACGAATAATTATGTGGCTGTACCAAATGTGGTTTATTTTTTTTGAACACTCTGTTCAAACCGAAACAAATTATCCGGATCGAACCTTGCCTTTATCTCTTGCAGCCTTTTGTAATTATTACCATAATACATTTGAGGCCAGTTGCTAAAATTAATATCTGGGTAATTTCTGTATTGTGCTTTAATGCCATTCTCCATAAAAATTTCCTGTACTTGTTGAAACCTTTCAAGTAATTTTTTTTGTTGAGATGGGTTTTCCCAATACGTCTGCAATTCAGAAAAAAATGGATAGGCCCTGTGAGGAAATGCAGACCCTTTTTCAAAATCATTATTTTGAATATTGCCACCCAACGTATTTACCTGATAAATCATACCGGGAGTTGCTAAAACAACATCCAGCGCTTTATCAATAAAAGATTCGATCTCCCCAAAATTTTTATATAAACCGGCCGAAGCATTTTTAAAATACATCGGCCCTGGTCGGCCATAATAATTTTTTAAGGCTCTTGCTAAGGGCTGTGCAGGGACATTGCTGATTTTATCTGTAAGCAATTTTAATTCATCAATTACTTTTTGTACAGCACTTGTTTCTTTACCCACATTGGTAAGTAAAATATAAATCGTTTTCCCATTTAATACAAAGGCGCTGAAGCAATCCACAGGAAGTGCAGCGGATAATTCAAACCATTTCTGCAAAATAATTGTAGCCCT